>NZ_JBWSOR010000005.1:0-251587 GCF_056629435.1 Nocardia sp. TBRC8007
ACGCAGCGTGCCATCGAGTTGTCCTCCGCGCTGGAGACATTGTCCGACCGGGTGCACGAAACAGTGCAGGCGATCACCATGACCAACGACAAACTGCCTGGTGTCGTCGATGGATTCAGCTGGACCTCGCCGAGCACCTGGTTCGGCCTGAAGAACGACGAGCGTGACGACGCGGAAGAGGAAGCCCGTCAGGTGATGGACAATCACTATGTCGCTCCGTTCACCGTTGCGGACGAGGCGATTCCCGTGCTCCCCGCCGCAGTGAGTCCCACCGCCCCTCTGCATGGTCCCCTTCCGGACAGCACCGGCCTCAGCAGTGCTGGTGGCGGAACAGGTGGTCTCAGTAGCGGCCGCGGTGGTTTCCCTGGCGGTTCGGATGGCGGCGCCAACGACGTGGGTACCTCAGCCGATTCTCCTGGTAAGGCCCCGGAGGAGCAGGCCGCTGCCGGAAACCCGGCGCCGGAAAAGAATTCCCCGAGCGATCCGAACGCTCGGCAGCAGACCACTTCGAGCAGTTCGACACCCACCGATCAATCCACCACCCCAGCTCTTGCCACCGGCTCGGCCGCTGCCACCACCCCGGCCGCTGCCACTACCTTGGATCGGAATTCGTTCGGGCCGTCTGGCAGTTTCGGTAGCGGCGGTGGTTTCGGCGGTGTCGGTAGTGGCAGCAGTACGGGTAGCGGCAACGGCTTCGGTGGACCGAGTGCGCCGCCTCTGGCACCGCGGCCAGGGGGCGGCTTCTCCGGACCGCCCGGTGTTACCAACCCGACCGCTACCGGCGCGGGCTCGACTGCCTCGGCGGGCCGGACCGGTATACCTGGCATGATGGGAGCCCCTGGAGTGGGCCGGGGCGAAGACGATGATACGCACAAGACCCCGGATTATCTGATCACCGCCGAGAATACCGAGGAGCTGCTCGGCGAGTCACCGAAAACCTTGCCTGGCGGGATCATCGGCGCCGACACGCAGGCGGCTGAACCGCCGCGACAGTCGTGACGAACGAGGAGTATCACCAGCCGATGTCCGAATGGGTATGGGAACCAGATGATTTCGCCGCGCTCTGGTATAACGACGGAATAGATCGCTTCCCTCGTCCACTGCGCTTTCTGAGCAAATACCAGTCCAGGGACGCCTACGACGCGCACCGGGCGCGGGTGCTTGCCGCAACAGACGAGGAGCGGAAGGAATTGATCCTGCTGGCCTTCCACACCCTCACCAGGGGACAGCTCCGCATCGAAATCCGCGGCGGGTCAACGGCTACCGATCGCGGTGCTATGCGTGAGTACCGCGTGGTCGGCGCTTGTGCCTCCGACCATGGTGTGGTGCTGGCCCAGTCCGCGATCGACGATATCGACGGCCCCATCCACGGCCGGTTGTTTCCGGCCGATCAGCTACCGCAGCGCCTGGCTCGGCTGTTGCCTGCTTGTCCGGCCGGTACTCAGCCCGCAGCGACCTTTGCGTTGTGCGACTTGAACTCCCGGAGCGATCGGGAGTATCACCTGCGGCGCAGCCCACGAGAACAGTACGAGGCGCTGACGCACCGCCCTATCGACGGTGGCGGCAATGCCCGCCTGCTCGTCGGTCACATTCTCGAGCGCCCCGCCCCGTGGCATTCCATGCAATGGGTCGACGTGACCGACGACGGCCGCTATGTGCAACGCCGTACCAGTGAGCACATCGATATCCGCCCCGTCATCGCCGCGGATTTCGCCGCCGAGTTCACCACTTGGATCGACCATGCCCGTCATTGTCTGCGGGTAGACGAGCCCACTGTCTGGTGAACAGGTTCCGTACTCACCGGGCAGGCTGCGCAACCGGAATTATGGTGTCGGGATCGTTGATCGGAGCGAGGCTGATTCGACCAACGAGGTGATCGTGTTATCTGATGCTGTCTTGACCCGTATGCGCGGTACGCGCCAGGTCGATGGTCCGCAGCGCAGCGGTGGTGGAGCCGCTGTGGTGTCCGAGCCGCCGCGCTGCGCATCTGTCAGGTTTCAGGTCAGCTGCTGCCCACCATCCCGCCGAGCATTCCGCCGAGGAACTCTCCGGCGCTGCCTGCGCTGCCGCTGCCGAGATTTGAGCTGCCGCCGCTCGCGCTGCCGGTGATGGGCGATCGCTGACGGACCTCGACGGCTATCGACTTGGTGCTGAAGCCTTGTGTGGCGGTGATGACGTGCCGGCCGGCGCTGCGCGGCGTCCATTCGATCTTCGCCGTTCTTGTCAGCAAGTTCGGAAATACCGGTGAGGTTTCCAACTTGGCGCCGTTGTCGTTGAAGGCAACGGGCAGGCCGCCGGAGAGGCCGCCGACCTTGGCGGTGATGGTGTAGGTGGTGCCGACGGTGTGGAGAACACCGGATACCGATACCGAAGAGACGGCGGCGTTCGCCGAGGGTGCTGCGAGCACGACGGTGGCTGCTATCGCGGCGAAGCTGGTGATTCCGGTGCCCGCGCGAAGGGCTCGGGTGCGTCCTTTTGTGGATTGTGTGTGTTTCACATTTGTCACGGACATGACTGCGGCCTCTTTCTGCTGCAAGGGGGTTTGGTTCACGGAGGGTCAGCCGAGCAGGCTGCTGAGGATTCCTTTGGCGCTTCCGGTGTTAGCACCACCGCCTGGTTTGCTTGGTTTGTTGCGGACGTTGACGATGATCGACTTGCTGCTGGAGCCCTGCGAGGCGGTGATGGTGTGTTTGCCGGCGCTGCTCGGCGTCCATTCGATCAGCGCCACTGCCATCCCTTTCGGAATTACCGGTGAGTTTTTCAACTCGACGCCGTTGTCTTTGAAGGAAACGGGAAGCATAGCGATAAGGCCTTTGACTTCGGCGGTGATGGTGTAGGTGGTGCCGACGGTGTGGTTGGTGCCGGTTACCGATACCGAAGAGACGGCGGCGTTCGCCGAGGGTGCTGCGAGCGCGACGGTGGCTGCTATCGCGGCGAAGCTGGTGATTCCGGTGCCCGCGCGAAGGGCTCGGGTGCGTCCTTTTGTGGATTGTGCATGTTTCACATTTGTCACGGACATGATTGCGGCCTCTTTTGTTGCAAGGGGGGGCTGGTTCGTGGAGGGTCAGCCGAGCAGGCCGCCGAGGAGTCCTTTGGCGCTTCCGGCGTCTAAGCTTCCGCTGCCGCCACCACCGCCGCCTGGATTGCGGACGTTGACGATGATCGACTGGGTGCTGCCGGCCTGCGTGGCGGTGATGATGTGCTCGCCGGGGGAATCCGGGGTCCACTTCAGCCTGGCTTTGCCCGGTGGCCAGGGAACATTGGGGCCACCGATTCTGGCGCCGTTGTCGGTCCAGGTGACAGGTAGGCCGAACGACAGGCCACCGACGGTGGCTTCCAGGTCGTAACTAGTGCCGACGACGTGGTCGGTGCCGGAGATCGTCAAGCTTTTGACGGTGGCTTGTGCTGAGGGTGCTGCGAGAACAACGACGGCTGCTGTCGCGGCGAGGCTGGTTAGCCCGGTGCCGACCCGGCGAGTGGTGGTAGTGCTGGGCATGAAGTACTCCTGTGTGCTTCCCAACTGTGATAGGAGGCACACAGTAGAGGACCACCTATACAAAATTCACGTGTTTCACAAAGAAAATTTATGAAACAAGCGCAGTGGTGGGCGAACCGGTTCTGTTCCAGGCACGTGCCGAGCGCGCTATGGTCGCTGGCGCCGACCCAGCAGGCACCGGTCCCCAGCTCGGGCGATGCGGCTGTTCACGCGGCCAGCAGCATGGCCAGAATCGCGGTGTCGGGATCGCTGATCGGGTCGAGGCCTACCCGGCTGACCAGCGAGGTGACTGTCCCGTCGGACTCCGCCTCGACCCAGGCGGCGCGGTGCTCCAGCCCCAGATGTGGGACGCCGGGCAGCAGGACGCAGCCGGAGGCGGCGCCCGCGCACTCGGGCAGCGAAGGACGAGTTTCGGACGGAGGGTGCAGCATCAGCAGGGCTGGGGGTACGTGTGCGGCGAACCGTCCTGGTTCCAGGGCTTCGTCGCCGAGTATGGGGCCTTCGGCCAGTACCAGGCCGACTGTGCCGGGCTCAGGGTTATCGGGCAGGTCCTCGCGCACGCCGAACACCGTCGAGGTCGACAACAGTCCGGGTAGTGTGGCCACCCGAACCGCGAGCACGAGCACTTGGGCCCATTCCTTGGTGGTTTCCGGCCAGCGGCCGGAGATGAGGAAACCGCGTAGTGACCCGCGTGCGTGGAACGGTGTGATGCCGATGGGTTCGTTCGTACGCATTTCTGCCTCCCGTCATGAAACCGGGGCGGCTTTGACCGTCCTCTTACTGTGGATTCCCGAATATGAACCATGAATCACCTGGCACACAAGTATCGAAGAGTGCTAATCGGATGGCCGGTGACAGACAGGGAGGCAGATCGGGCCCGCGAAACCACGCCATGCGATGGATTCGTGGACCCGATCGGGGTGCCGAGCCGGCTCAGCCGAAGATGAGGCCCTTGGTCTGAGAAACCGCTTTGGCGAACCGATCCTGCACATCGGCCCAATTGACCACATTCCAGAACGCGGTGACGTAGTCTGCCTTGACATTCTTGTACTGCAGGTAGAAGGCATGCTCCCACATATCCACTTGCAGCAGCGGGATGATGCCGAGCGGAATATTGGCCTGCTGATCGTAGAGCTGGAAGGTGAGCAGTTTCTGGCCGAGAGTGTCGTAGCCGAGTACCGCCCAACCGGAGCCCTGTAGGCCGTTGGCTGCCGCGGTGAATTGGGCGCGGAACTTGTCGAACGAGCCGAACTGATCGTCGATCGCCGCGGCCAGCTCGCCAACCGGCTTATCACCGCCGTTGGGGGAGAGGTTCTTCCACCAGATCGAGTGGTTGATATGGCCACCCAGATGGAACGCGAGGTTCTTCTCGTTCAGGAAGATCGCCGCGTGGTCACCGGCCTCGCGAGCCGCCGCGAGCTTCTCCAGCGCCGAGTTCACGCCGGCGACGTAGGCGGCATGGTGTTTGGAATGATGAATCTCGTTGATCTGCCCGGAGATGTGGGGCTCCAAGGCGCTGTAATCGTAATCCAGATCTGGCAGCGTGTACTCAGCCACGATGTCCCTTCCTATGTCGGGTTGGTTGTGCTTGTTGTGTTGAGCGCAACCAACCATCATTCGTACACCCAGTCGATTCCAACTCGGATCGATGCCTACCCATTCTGTTGACTTCCTCTCCATCCTGGAAGGTGGAGATTCCCTGTCTCACGACAGGGGTTTCCTGTTTCATCGACGGTCGCCTTCCCGCATCAGTTGCGGGGCGGTCTCACACCATCTCCGCAGGCCATGACCGCCAGCCCAGCGGCATGTATGTTTCTCGCAGCGTTCACATCCCGGTCGTGGACAACACCGCACGGGCAGGTCCACTCCCGCACACTCCACAGCAGCGTGTCGTTGATCCGGCCGCACACCGAGCATGTCTTGCTCGAGGGATAGAGCCGGTCGATCGCGACCACCGTACGCCCGTACCAATCTGCCTTGTACTCCAACATCGCGCGGAACTGCGACCACGACGCATCCGAAACCGCCCGCGCCAGACGCTGGTTTCGAACCATGTTGCGTACGCTCAAATCCTCGATGGCGATCACTTGGTTTTCGCGCACCACACGAGCCGAGAGCTTGTGCAAATGGTCGCGGCGCCGATCGGCGATCCGCGTATGGATACTCGCGACCTTCCGGCGTGCCTTCGCTCGATTGGCCGAGCCTTTCTGTTTCTTCGACAACTCCCGCCGCGCTTTCGCCAGCCGGATGCGGTCCTTGCGCTCGTGCTGGGGGTTGGACACCTTCTCCCCGGTAGAGAACGTGTACAGGCTGGTGATGCCCGCATTCACGCCGATCCCGGAATCAACCCTCGGATACTCGGTGATCACCTCCTCGACCAGGAGGGAGATGTGGTAGCGGCCCGCGCTGTCGCGCGATACCGTGACCTGCGAGGGTCGCGTGCCCTCCGGCAGTGGACGCGACCATCGGATATCCAGAGGCTCTTGGTGTTTGGCAAGTTTCAGTTGCCCGTCGCGGTAGACGAAACAGTTCGAGAAGTAGGTCGCCGACTCCTTCGACTTTCCTTTCTTCTTGAATCTCGGATACCGGGCTTGTTTGCGCCAGAATTTGTCGTAAGCGCTTTGCAGCTGCCGCAATGCCGCTTGTAATGGACCTTTCGAAGGCTCGGCCAACCACGCGGTCTCGGGATCGCGTTTCCACGCGGTGAGCATCTTGTCCGACTCGGCATAGCCGATACGGCGCTGCTGCTGGGTCCACGCGTGAGAGCGCTCGGCGAGCGCCCGGTTGTAGACGTAGCGGACGCAACCGAACGTGCGTGCGAGCTGATCGACCTGTTCGCTGGTCGGGTAGAAGCGGTACCGGTATGCCCGCTTCACTACTCGCATAATTGACATAGTAGCACGCTAATTTGTCACACCCATGTGCCAATCATGCCGCGCCCGGCGGGCGACCGCGCGCGGCGAACCGCGGTCACCACGCACATCGGATACGCGGTGGCTGTGACGCTTCCTGCGTGCACCGGCCGTTACAGCGGTGGAGCGATACCGGGGCGAGTCGCCAATGGGTCGCCTGTGTCGTGTGCCTGCCACCAGCGAGCGCCGCCCGCGATGAAATCCGCCAGTGGGATCTGTTTGCCTTGCGTGTCGTGGACAGTGATGTTGTCGAACCAGACCCGGACGTCCAGCTCGCGCGGGTTGATGCCCTCCTCTTGGGAGAACTCCAGAACATGCGCGGATTCGTGATTGCTGATTTCGGCATCGAAGCTGAGCAGTTCGCCCCACAATGCCCAGCCGCTGTCGTCGAGATCGATGAACTCCCAGCCGTGCAGCCGGGCGCCGCCGAAACTACGCACGGCCTCGTCCAAGCGGTCCAGTCGCAGCGGCAGGATTTGGGGCTCGATATCGTCCCAGTGCTGGGCTCGTAGTGACGCGGCTATCCGACTCACGCCGGTGAATGTCACCTGGATCTGGTGGTCCGCGGCTGCCGTCCCGTGCTCAGGAAGGGTCAGTACCTCGAGATCGAGTCGTAGCTGATGGGTTGCCTCATCCACTATGAGGCCGAGGCACGTGGCCTCCGACAGTGCGGTATCGAGGCCTGTGGTGTCCATTCCGTCGAGTAGCCCCCTGTTTGCATTCATAGCTTCAGGCTACCGACTGTGTCTTTTGTAACTCTGCATTTTGCGACTTCTCCCTTTTTGGTGGAACCGATTGCTTCCTCGCCCCGTCCAAGTAGGTATCGGAACCTGTTCGGCCGGAGGTTCTTAGGTGGGCGACGAATGGCCGTTCCGGGATGGATCAAGGAGGGGAGTCCCGGAGCGGTCATTCGTATCGCTCGATCCTACGGAACGCCGGGATGCTTCTGGGGAACCTCCAAGTGAACAGCGGTGTGGTTCGGAACCTCCGGAAGGGTCATGGAAAGGGCTTGCTGGGTTCCTCGTTTGTATGTTCGCGAGTTTGTTTCCAGCGCGTCCGCTGGCGTATGAGTCTTGTGGATCAGCTTGTGGATTATGTGGATAACTTCATCGGTGTTATTCACTATCCGTGGTGTGCGAGGTATGTGCTCGCCATGAATCGGGTTCGCGGGTAACTCCCTGCGGGGTGCCCGCGAGAAGCCGAAGGAGGCCGAGGAGGTTTCGCTATGGGCATAGAACGCGCGGCAGCCAGCGCCCATGGCAGGATCGACTCTGTGACGAGCCCTCATATTCCTTCGGTCACTGTGGAGCATGTGCCTGCGGAATTCGACAGCGTAGCGGTGCAGGCCGATGCGCTGCGATCGATGTTGCTGGATCTCCGCGAGATCGAAGAGTGGCAGCTCGGGCATGCACCGGGTGCGATCCATATTCCGATGATCGGTTACGAAGCCAGCCAGGTCATCGGAGGCATGGTGGAGTGGCAGCGGGTGGGTCGCCCGTTGGCTGCCGAGGGTGACCACGAGGCGAAGATCTATTGACGAGAGAACGAGGTGCGCGGGTGAGTACAGTGGTGCAGCCTTGTGCGCGCTGCGGCGCGCGCTGGAGCGTGCAGGGGGCACCGATGCACTGGTGTCCGCGCTGCCGTGGGGTACTCCTTTCGCCCGCGCCGATCGATGCTCCTGTCGAACGCCGCAACTACCGCTGGGTGGCACGTGCCCCGGAGCGTCGCACCCGCCATGCGCCCGTGCCCGTTCGCCCGCTTGCCGGGGCGTGCCCGCCCCGCTACACCAGGATTCCTCGCTGGGGGCTGAGCGATCCGCTGCCACAGATCGCGGCGACGCCGCGTCGTCCGCTCAGCAAGTTGACTGGCTCGGTGGCAGGATTGCTGGTAGCGACCGCGGCGATCTTTGTGATCGCGGCACTCGCTGAAATAGGGCGTTATCTGGTTCTGCTGCGCAATCGGACACGCCTGATTCCTCCCATGGTGCTGCACACTTCGGATGCTTTCGTTATCGGTACTGGAGTGCTCGCGCTCGTGCTTGCGCTGGTGGCAGCTGTGGCTGTGCTCGGAAAGCTGGTCGAGATCAGGCGTGCGGCGTACGCCGAGACGGGTCGGCGCGATCCGCGTTCGCTGCGAATGCTCGCGTTCGGCTGTCTGATTCCAGTGGTCAATCTATTGTGGCCCGGGGTCTTTCTGAGCGAGGTTGCCGCATTGCGGGACGATCCGCGATCGCGGCGTGCGATCCGGATTTGGTGGGCAGCCTGGCTATTCGGTGGTGGCGTCGCAGCGGCCGGGCTTTTGTGGCGAAGCGCGGATTCGTTGCAGGCCGAGGCAGACGGGGTGCTGTTCGCCTCGTTGATCGATGCGGTAGCCGCGACGGTCGCGCTACTGACCCTGTGGGCGCTGCGGACGATCGAGGGGCGCAATCTGCGCGGCCGTCGCCGAATTGAACGTCGCTGGCTGATCGCGGTCGATCCCATCGTGCCGATGATCGAACCGGTACATCCCGGCGACCGCGACCACCGAGCGGGTCCGGTGCCTGCTGAGGCGATCGGCACACCCGCGGTGGACAACGGTGTCGAGAACCGTGAGCAGAGGGAGGTTGTGGCCAAGTGAGCCAGGGCAGTCGCGCGCCATTCGTCGTCGCGCACCGAGGCGCCTCGGCGGCGCAACCAGAACACACGCTCGATGCCTACGAACTGGCGCTCAGAGAAGGCGCTGACGGGGTTGAATGCGATGTCCGGTTGACCAGGGACGGACATCTGGTCTGCTTGCACGACCGTACTGTCGACCGGACGTCTTCGGGAAGTGGCCTGGTCAGCGAGATGACGCTCGAGGAACTGCGGATACTCGATTTCGGCGTCGATGGCTCGCCTGCCCAGGTGCTGACACTCAGTGAACTCATCACCTTGGTGCTGGACTGGCGGAGTAGGCCGACCAAGCTGTTCATCGAGACCAAGCACCCGGTCCGCTATGGCGCATTGGTGGAGAACAAGCTGCTCGCCGAGCTCCAGCGATTCGGCATCGCCACCCCCGCCTCGGCCGACCATTCCCGCGCCGTAGTGATGTCCTTCGCGGCCACGGCGGTCTGGCGTATCCGCCGCGCCGCGCCACTATTGCCTACCGTTCTACTCGGCGAGTCGTCGCGTTACCTGGGTGGTTCCGCCGCGACGACGGTCGGCGCCACGGCTGTCGGCCCCTCGGTGAAGACGCTGCGCGAACATCCCGAGCTGGTCGACAGGGCTGCCGCGGCAGGACGGGCCACCTACTGCTGGACCGTCGACGAACCCGACGATGTGCAGTTGTGCGCCGACTTAGGTGTCAGCTGGATCGCCACCAATCACCCCGGACGCACCAAATCGCTGATCAGTTCGGTATGACCGGTCCTGACCCACTGAATTGATTGTGGCCGAACACTCCTGGAATCTCTTCGTGTCAATGTCGGCCGAATCGTGGATCTGGCACGGATTGCGTGATTGTCCCGTCCGATACCGTGGTGGCGGTTCGCGAAGTGCTGATCCGCCTGCGTATGTGGCGGCTGTTCTGTGAGAATACCGGCTGCGCGAGGCGGACTTTCGCCGAACAGATCCCGGAACTGGCCGTTCGCCACGCCCGTGGCCTGTCCTTGTGAATGGGACCGCTTGGTCCAGCCATCGGGGACCGGCCAACTTCTTCTCAATGGGAGCGCTTGTCAATCAATAGAACTCGTCGACTGCGCCGGTTCGTGACAGCGGATACCATGACAGAGCGTATGGGCAGTCAGGGGAGGTCGTTGTGTTATTGCTGATCAACGAGGTCATGGAGCTATCCCCAGCGGAGCAGCGGTTCGCCGAGTGGATCCAGTGGAGTCCGGCGCAGCCCGGAGTGGCGCTGCTCAATATCGATATCCCCAGCAGAGGACGTACGCGTCAGCTCGACGCATTGATCTGGACACGGCAACGGTGCATCGTCGTCGAAGTCAAGGGTTTCCGCAGCAGGCAGAACGGGACGCTGGTGGTTCCGCCGAACGGTCCGTGGCTGATGAGTGACGGCCAGATCGCCGACATCTACGGTAACGGCTACGACCACAACCCGATCAAGCAGGTGCGCACAAACACTCTGGCAATGAAGAACTGGGCCAGCCGCGTCACCCACCAAAAATGTTTCGTCTACGGACTGGTGCTGGTGATGCTGTTGCCCGATCAGGATGTTCCGTCCTTGGATACCCACGCTCATCCGGAGAAGACCGACATCATCGTCGAAGACTTCGACGTGTTCCGCTACTATCTGCACCGCCTCGGCACCCAGAAAGTGCAGTGGACCGCTCAACGGGTCGACACTCTGATCACCCGACTCGGGTTGTCATACCTCTACGACGGCCGTCGTGAGCTGATCGCCTCCGCACTCGACGAACCAACCCATTACTAGGGGTAACCAACAGTCGTTGAGTTCCTGATCCCTCCGACCGTTGGTTAGCCGAAACAGTTTCAATCCGGCTGATCGGAAACGATCTTGGCGCTGGGGTTCTCGAAAGCAGGATTATCGTGAATCGACATATCCGGCACTCTCACACCAGACACCGACAGGGTCAGGTCTTGATCTGATCGAGTAGTCACTTTCGTTTGGCTGGTCGATCCAGGAGCCGGTCGAGTTCGGCTTGTGCGGTGTCGATGGCGGGCTGGATCAGCGCAAGAGTGCGTGGCGGTAAGTTGGTGAGTGTAGCGGCGAGTGGCGTCGCAACGGCGCTGGCCACACCGGCACCTACGGTCTCTCGGATTCGTCGTGATAAACCATCTTACGTCGCGAACTCGGTTGTGGTGCGCTGGTTTTCGGTGATTTCAGTCAGAGGAACGACGATGGGCCCCAGCTTTCACTGAGATCATCATCGGATCACCCCTCCGACTCGCGCTGTTGACTCGCTAACCCAGAGATTTCGTCCGACTGACGATCCGGTGGTGTGCCGCTGACGAAAAATGGTGCCCTGAACTGGGAGAGTTCCGCTTGTCTAAGGCTGGAATCTCACACAGTTCAGGAGCACCTTTCAGGTGTCACAGCATAGTTCGCCCTATCCCCGACTGACCGCAGACGCCACCGAAACCGGCGTCGTGTCACACGCCGGACTCACCCTGATGAACCGGACTGCCGAGAAAACCGGCCTCGCCAGCGGGTTATCGACAGCTTTGGCGTCATGGCGCAAATCCCTCGCCGTCCACGATCCCGGCAAGTTCCTGCTCGACCTCGACCTCGCCGACGGCGGCGAACACCTCTCCGACATCAGCGTGCTGCGCGCCGAACCCGCCGTGTTCGGCCACGTCGCTTCCGACCCGACCGTGTCCCGGCTGATCACCACCCTCGCCACCGACACACCGAAAGCTTTGGCCGCGTTGAGATCCGCCCGCGCCCAGGCCTGCAAGAAGGGGTGTCATGCCGCCGGCCAGCACGCCCCCGACCACGCCGTCACCGCGACCAACCCGCTCACCATCGACATCGACGCCACCATCGTGATCGCCCATTCCGACAAACAGGCCGCCACTGCTACGTGGAAGAAAACCTACGGCCACCACCCGATCTGCGCTTGGCCCGACCACGGAGCCACCGGCACCGGTGAACCCTTGGTCATCAACCTGCGTGAAGGCAAAGCCGGATCCAACACCGCCGCCGACCACAAGACTGTCCTGCCCGGCGCGTTAGGGCAGCTGCCGTTCGAGCCTCGCTACCGGGTCATGCGCAAAGTGCTGGTCCGCACCGATTCCGGTAGCGGCACCCACGACTTCGTGGAACATCTCACCAACCGGCGGCTGCAGTACTCGGTCGGGTGCACACTCACCGAAACCACCGCCACCGCAGTCGTTTCCATCCCCACCGATGCGTGGACACCGGCCTACGACAGCGACGAAGACGTCCACAATGGCGCCTGGGTCGTCGAGTTGACCGGCCTGATCGACCTGTCTGGATGGCCGCCCGGCATGCGCGTCATCGTGCGGAAGGAGAATCCGCATCCCGGTGCCCAGTTGCGGTTCACCGACCGCTACGGGCTGCGGTTGACCGCGTTCACCACCGACACCCACATCGGGCAGCTCCCGATGCTGGAACTGCGCCACCACCGCCGCGCCCGCTGCGAGGACCGCATCAAATCGATGAAGGACACCGGCCTGCGCGGACTGCCGCTGCACGGGTTCGACCAGAACCGGATCTGGGTCGAGAACGCCTGTCTGGCTCCCGAACTCATCACATGGATGCAACTACTGGCCTTCGACACCGCTCCGGCACGACGGTGGGCACCGAAAACGCTGCGGTTGCTACTGTTCTCCGCCGGCGCTCGGGTCGCCCGCCACGCCCGTCGCACCCACCTCCGGTTCTCCCGCCACTGGCCCTGGATTACCCACATCATGACTGCCACCGACCGACTGCAAGCCACTTGACCAGCACCCACACCAACCCAACGACCAGAAAAGCACGCTCTCCGGGCGGTGGAACCCAGCAGCCAACCAGTTGACCGGGTCGACCCGTCACACGGACACACGACCGGAACAGTTGTGAAACCGGCGAATCGGAATGCGATCAGGCCAGACCGCTAGCCGCATGAAACTTCTGGATTATCATGGCACGGCCGGGAAGCAAATTTGCATGTCAGAACCGGGAAACGAACCCCTACCTGCTACGATGCCGCATCGTGGGTAAGAGCAAGCGCAATAGTCCTAAGCCCGGCGGGAATCGGGCGCAGCGTCTAGCCGATCGGCGGGCAGCGCTAGAGCAGACGGCGCAGGCCGTTACACGTCCGTTTCAAGGACTTGCCGCGGAGTGCGATCTGGTCGCACTGCGTGAGTTCGTTCCTTCGGCCACTGCGCGGCTGACGCTATCGCCGGTGGTCGCGGCAGAGCGTCCGGTTATGCTCGCTACTGTGCTGCCCGGCGCGGTGGCTGCGCTGGTGCGTGCTGGTGCTGAGCCCAGTGGCTATGTCGGTACGCAGGTGCAGTTCCAGGGTGTCGATCCAGCCGCCGATCTGGCCGCCGCGATTCTGTGGACGCAGGCCGCCGAGCCCGGTGATTCTCTGACTGCCGCGGAGAGCGCCGCGGGTGGTCCGAAGCTGGCTGAGGTCATCGATCCCACCGCCGTTTTGGACCTGACCGTTCACCAGGACTTCGACTGGTGGGTTCCGGCAGGAGTCGAGCCCGACTCGCAAGTCGCGGCGACTATAGAACAGGCCGAGCAGGCGATCATGCCCTCGGCACGGCTTGGTCTCGACGAGGACGCGATCGGCGCGGCCTGGTGGGTGGACGCAGGTGAAAAAGCCCATATCCGCTGGGTTCGGCCCGAGGACGAGGACGAGTTGATGCTTGCCCTGGCTCGTTTGCACGCCGCCGGAGGCCTGCACCTCGGCGAGGGCTCACGGTTTGCTGGATCGTTTCGCACCCATGGTGTGCTCGTTCCGGTGTTCGACTTGGACCGCGAGCGGCACCCCGATGAATGGGTGAAACCGGCCATCGAGTTCAGCGCGCGGCTGGGTGAGGCGTTGGCCAGTGCGGATCCGTTGACAGTCGACGAGCGGCGTTCACGCGACGGCTTGCGGTCGCGTCAGGTCACGCTGCGCTGAGTACAAGTTTTTCTGGAAATTTGTGAAAAACTATAGTTTTTCATCGCCATCTGGGCTAGATTCTCAGCTACCGCCACGGCAGGCGGAGGTGAGGGCGGCCTTGCCGGATTGATGTGGAAGTAGGGAAGTATGGAGAATATTCTGCTCAAGCTGTTGCTCAACCAATTGCTCAGCTCTATGAGCGGATAGCATAGCCCCCTATGCGGTGGCGGGCCCAGTTCATTGTGTGAAGAACTGGGCCCGCCTTCTTTCGGGAAGAGAAGTGCCAGCGGGTTCCGTCCGTTGAGGCGAGGCTCCGGAAGTGTCGAGCGGTGTTCATTTCCCCGACGAGTGTCAATGCTATCTATTCGTGGATACGATCGAATAGATGTCGATATCTCGGTCCGGGAAGTACTGTACGACCATTGCGGCGTGATTGCGGTCTTCAACCGCTCGCATGTAGAGCAGCTCGACAGGCTGTGGCAAATCTACATTATCATACCTTACTATATTAGTGCTCGGCATTGAATTTGCTCGGCATTGAATTATTGCCGGGTCCGATCGCACACAACAGGCTGTGGAATTTGCTGCGCGAGGATTCCGGGTCCGAGGCGGTGCTGTGAGTAGGTGCCGCGAGCGCAGTTGGCGGGTGCTGAACAGTCGGTCGTCGGTGTGGTCGAGTACAGCCAACAGTGTGGCTGCCTCGGCGATGCTATTCACCTGTTCCACGGTGCACCACTGGTGAATCGTTCAGCCGGATAGTTCACCGATTCACGGCTGAGATGCCGGTCAGCGCTGGCCGTGCCCAGGCATAGTGGCTCTTCCGAGTTAGCAGGGGTGTAGTTGTCTGGTCTGGGTGGGCGCCTGCCGGGATCGGCGGGTGCAGGCCCATCGTATGCGGCGGCGTTGGTTGTCGGGGTTGCGGAAGCCGAAGGCGATGCGGCCGACGTGTTTGACGATGCGGTTGTAGCCTTCGCTGCGGGCGTTGGACAGGCCGGTGGTGATTGCGGTGATGATCGGTGTCGTGGCGGTGGCCACCGTTTGCGGTGCAGGCCAACACCTGTCGAAGAAGTTCCTTGGCGATCCAGGCTGCGAAGATGTCCCCGCCCGGGTCGGCGGTATCGAGGGCGGTTATCAGGCGGGTGCGCTGATCGTCGGTGAGGCGTTCGGCGCCGCGGAGCAGGCGGCGGCGGTTGATCCACTCGGGATCGGATGTGCGGCCACGTCGGCCGCGGTGAGCCCAGGTGACCCGGCGACGCACCAGCTCGATCACGTGGTTGGCGCGTTTGACCAGGTGGAAGCGGTCCACGATGAGTTGGGCGTGCGGCAGGACGGCGCGGACGGCTTTGGCGTAGCCGGCGGACATGTCGATCGCGACATGCGTGATACCGGCGCGCCAGGCGGCAGGGCGGGCATCGAACCACTTGGTGACGGTCTCGGCGGTGCGTCCGTTGACCTGCGCCAACAGTCCACCGTGGCCGGTGATGTCGACCAGCCCGGTGTCGAACCGGTCCACCCATACTCGTTTCCCGGTTTCGGTATCGACTTCGTATTCGGCTTTGCCTCTGCGTGTTTCGTCGATACCGAGCACCCGCACCGGTATCGGCTCGTCATCCAAGCCGGCGTCGGCCACCGTGATCACCACCTCATGGCAGGTGTTCCACGAGCATCCGTAGGCGGCCGCGACCGCCGAGGCCGGTCGTAGGTCATCGAGTACCGCATGCGCCATCTCGGTCTTGGCGCGCACGGTGATCCGGGCGCGTGGCGGCACGTCGGGCACTGCCTCGGTGAAGGTCTTCCTCGCACAGGAATCGTTGCCACACACCCATCTCTGCTTGCGCCACCGGATCATCGGCCGGTCCGGGCCGATCTTCACATCACGGGGCCTGGTCACCACCCAGCCCTTGGAACGTGTCGAGTGGACCCGACAGCCAGGGCATACCCCGACCCACTCCGGTGCGGTCCGCGCGTCCACCACCCGCCTACCGTCACCCTTGGTGTACACCGTTTCCACGGCAATACCATCGAGCCCGAGCAGCAGTGAACTATCCTTGGACACGCTCGCGCCCTCCTGTGGCTGGTTGCGTAGGGAACACCCAGTTCACAGTGGCGCGAGCCCTCGATCAGTCACCGACACGCCATCGATCGGTGACACCAGACCCCCATCAAGTCGGAAGAGCCGGCATAGTGTCCGTGATGGGTGAGTCGTGTTCGAATGACAGCGTGTGGTTGCCACAGGTTGTTCTGCGCTCGAGCCCAGGAATTTCTCAGAGAACTCTGTGCGGAATCATAGTTCGGCTGGGTTAGGTTCTTACTGCCACCGCAGCTGGAGGTGTGTACTCGGTGGTATGTGAGGACGTTTTCACTGAACTAACGAGGAAGTAGGGAATCGCATGAGTTCTAGTATTTCCGGAATGTTTTTCGACTCACTGTTCGGCAGCCTATTCGAGTCGCTGTTCGGTTCACTGCTCGGTTCGTAAGGGAGTAAGTCCGCTACTCGTATGCGGTGACGGGCCCAGTTCTTCGTGTGAGGAACTGGGCCCGCTTCTTTTCGATAGTTGTGGTCAGCGGGTCCCGCCCGCTGCGGCGGGGGCACCGGAGGTGTCGCGAGGGGCGCTCATTTCCCGGGCAATGAATTCTTCCAGGTCGAATAGATTCGATCCGGCGCGGTCGGCGATAGTGAGCAGGGTGGACATGTCGGCGACTTCTTCGACTTGTTCCTTGAGGAACCATTGCATGAACTGTTCGCCGAGGTAGTCACCTTCTTCGCGGGCGGTGCTGGCTAGTCGGATGATCTGTTCTGTAACGGTTTTCTCCTGAGCGAGTGCCAGTGCGATCGGTTCACGGGCATTCTCGAATCGGGACTTTGCGGCATCGACGCTGGAGATTTCGATGCTGATATCTCGGTCCAAGAAGTACTGCACGATCATCATGGCGTGATTGCGTTCTTCGACCGCCTGCGCATAGAACCTCTTGGCCAGCTGTGGCAAGTCCGCATTATCGAACCACACAGCGATGGCTATGTATTGATGCTCGGCATTGAATTCCTGCCGGATCTGGTCATGCAACAGGCTGTGAAATTTGCTGTGCGAGGGTTCCGGATGGCTGGACATAAAAATAACATTAGCGTTAGTCCAGCTGTATGTCATCCAAGCTTAGCCTTATTGAGGCTAGTATTGCCTAATTAATTTTTCGCGGCACCCGCCAGCTTCGGCACCGCGATATCGTTGCGCACTCGCGTATGCAGCTCGCGCGCGACGAATTCCTCCACGTCGAACATCCGGCCGTCAGAGCGGTCCAGCACAGCAAGCAGCGTAGTCATCTCAGCGACGTTTTTCACTTGTTCTTCGGTGAACCACTGGATGAATCGTTCACCCAGATAATCACCGGATACACGGGCAGCACGTGCCAAGCTGCTGATCTGTGTGCTGCAAGTCTGCTCGGTCTGCACCAGCAACGCTGTCGCAGCGCGCGGACTGTCGAAGGTCGAGCAAATATCGCCCAGCCCGCCGATGCGCACCTCGATATCCCGGTCGAGCAGGTATTGCGCCATGCGTAAGGCATTCGCGTACTGTTCGCGCGAGCGTGCGTACGTGTGCTTGGCCAATTGCGGCAAACGATTCCAGTCGAAGTACGTGGCAGCGGCGAGGTACTGTTGGGCGGCGGTGAACCCATGACCGATCTGTGCGCGCAGCAAGTCGGGGAAAGGCTGAGCCACATCGGTATCGGACATGGCTTCGACGCTACCGCGTCAGTAGGTCTTTCGGGATGGGTTGGTCTTTGGCCAGCGCGTCGAAGAACCGGCTCGCTTCGGCCTTGTCCCACAACAGGACGTTGCCGCTGTCGGTATCGGCGAAGCCGCCGATCGGCACTGTCGTGGTGACAGTGCCACCTTTCAACGCCCAGGCCAGCCTGGCGAGATCCCAGATATGGTCGCCATTGTCGACCTTCAGTGATTGTGCGATGCCAGCAGTCATCGGCCAGAGCGTGAACGGATTGGCCATGGTGGCGATGCTGGTCGCTTTCTTCAACAGGGCGGCCAGAAAGATCCGCTGGTTGTTCATCCGGTCCAGGTCGGCGCGTGGAGTGGCACGACTGCGTACGAAGCCCAGCGCCTGTGGTCCGGTCAAGCGCTGACAGCCTGCGGGCAGGTCGATCCCGGCGAGCGGGTCATCTATCGGTTTCGGTAGACAGACGTCGATACCGCCGAGTGTGTCGACCACATCAGAGAAGCCACCGAAACCGATCTGTGCGTAATGGTCGATATGCAGGCCGGTAGCGATCTCCACGGTCTGGATGAGCAGAGTGGGGCCGCCGAAGGCGAATGCGGCGTTGAGCTTGTCTCTGCCATAACCAGGAACGCTGACGTAGGAATCGCGCGGCAAGCTGACCAGGGTGCTCTGGCCCGACGCGGGGATATGCACCAGCATGATCGTATCGGTGCGCTCGGGGCCCACTTCACCGCCGGTGGCGAGTTCCTGTCTTTGTGCGGATGTCAGCCCGCCGCGTCCATCAGAGCCGACCAACAGCCAGTTCGTTCCCGGCGTGTCGCCCACTCTCCGAGAGTAGTTCACCAGTGCGGAGACGCGATTGAGAGAGCGGTCAACCTGGAGGACAGCGCCGACGGCAGCGAGGATCAGCACCAGAAAGAGCGCCGACAACCAGCGGAGGGGGTGTCGTTTGCGGCGTGGTCGTGCCACCTGGGACGTTCGCCTAGTGCTCCGAGATGGCCGCGACGGGGCTTCACGATATGGTCGCGGTTGCTGCCTTGGTGCGTGCGGCGGGCCACCGCCGTAGCGGACCGGACGCTGAGTGGGCGCGTAGGGCGGACCGGTGCGGCGGGGTGCCGGACGTCGGGTGGGGGCACGTGCGCCAGCCTGCGGCGGCAGGCGCACTGGCTGTTGTGGCGGAGCCTGCGAGTACGCCAGCGGCGGTGTGTAAGGATCAGGCGCCCCATCCCGGCGCAGCACCTGAGTGGGCTCGACCGGTGGCCGACCACCGGGACCAGGCATACGGCGCCGCATCGGGGGCTCGCCGTACCTGCTAGGTGGCGGCATCCGGCGCTTCTGTGCATTGCGCTGGGAGTTATCGCCGTTCATCACCAAAACTCCACTTATCGGGCGTCGTCGGGTGCCGAAGGTCGGTATCGGGCAACCGGGGCCTGCTGCTTAATTCGCTGAGCGGGCCGGGACGTTACCGTTCTCCGGAACACAGTCGTATTTCTGGAGCGCAGTCGTATTACGGCAGCCACGAAACATGACTGTGCAGTACCGTGTAGCCGATGTAGGCGACTGCGTCGATCGCCGCGTGGGCGAGGATCAACGGCCACAGTCGGTTCGTACGCTGCCAGTAGCGGCCGAAGATCAGGCCCATGACGAGGTTACCGAACCCGCCGCCCAGCCCTTGGTATAGATGATAGCTGCCGCGTAGCAGTGCTGAGGCCAACAGTGCGGTGTTCGCCGACCAACCGAGCCCGCGTAGCCGGGTGAGTAGGAACGCCACCACGATGACTTCCTCGGCGAGCGCGTTCGCGCAGGCCGACAGGACCAGTGCCGGTAGCCGCCACCAATGGTCGCCGAGCGAAGCGGGCACGATCGTCACATTGATCCCCAAGGCGTGCGCACCAAGATACAGCGCCAGGCCTGGTATGCCGATGACAGCGGCAAGCACAATGCCGGGCAGTACATCCGTGCGCCATCGAATCCGGTTCGCCAGTCCGACTGCTCGTGGTCCGATGCCGCCGCGCCACAGCAGATAGAGTCCCAATGCTGCCCATCCGGTCAGTCGCAGCACGCCGAGCAGCTGATATAGCAGATCGATGGTTGATCGGGTGGATCGTGACGGGTTCAGTGCGACGGTCCGCTCCCCGACCCCTCCTGGTGCGAGCGCGCTTTCTATCAGGGAGAGCGTGGCGCTGAGCCCGCTGAGTCCGAACGTGACGAGCAGCACCACAAGGATTTCGAGGGTGCTTATGAGCCGCTTCCGATCCGCCGGCTCGGCTTTGTCCCCTGCGGCACCGGACTCCACACACATGGGTCGAATCTATTGCGTTCGCGGTATAGGTGCGCAGTGGGTCAGTGTCGGATCAGCTATGGCGCGGGCCGTCTCAGAACGAGTCCGGCAGCGCCCACCGCGACTCGTCGCTGCACACTGAGTCCGCTCCGGGTGAGTCGGGCACCATAGCAGAGCTGATTATCAACCGGTAGCAACGTGGCGCCGAAACCGACGTCGCGAGTAGTTCGTGATGGGCTGCTCCGCAGCCACTCTGCCGGACAGAGCGCGTTGCTTCGATTCGGGTTCCGCTACCGCCCAGCCGCGCAGCCAGACCAGCGTGCACATCAGCTCGCGTAGCGGCAAGGGCGCGTGGTCGGAGGGTCCGAGCATCACTTGTTCCGTATGGGCGCATACGCTGCGCACTCGTCCGGCTATAGATGGTGTGGTGGGGCCGGACGCGGCATGCGAACCTCCGCGTGGTGGATAATGCACTCAGTTACATTAGTTTAGTCTAACCTAATACATCTGAGTAAAATTGTGTGATCTCTTGCTCGAAACGCGCAGCCGCTGGACAAGGGAGCAAAGTTGTTACGGTGAGAGTGTGTTGGAAGGGCCGGAAACTACCGAACCGGTAGTGGTGATGCTGTCGGCGCCACCGCGGCGTAGTCTGATCGACGGGCTGGTCCGCGCTATCGGGCCGGGCGCTGCGTCGCCGATCTTGGATCTGGATGTACCAGACCCGGAAATCGCCGATTTTCTCGCGCGTGCGGTGCATACCGACACCGGTTTCGTCGCGCGTACATCATCCGGTGCGCGTGCCGTGGCCATTGTCGCGGCCACGGCAGCCGCGCTGTGCGGCGACGATATTCGCGCGGCCCTGCGCGACCCCGACGTCTTCTTTCTGAGTTCGCTGAAACCACAGGCTGTCGAAGCGGTTCGGTCGGTGCTACTCGCTATCGAGACAGAGGCCATCGACCAGGTGATCGACGCGCTGAGTCCGCTTATCGGCACTTGACCTACGCTCAGCGAGCGCGGAGCGCACGGGGGACAGGCCCGCTTGGGTAGTCCGTGCACAGAGTCGGCATGCGCGCAAGTAATCTCATAGCCGTGCCGCGAATCGCGTACTTCGGGCCATCCGGAACTTTCACTGAGATGGCCCTCGCTCAGTTCGAATCCTCGGGAGCTTTCCACGGACCCGTCGAGCGGGTGGCCGCACCCAGCCAGGGGGCCGCATTGGATTTGATTCGTTCCGGTGAGGCGGACGGGGCAGTGGTGCCGATCGAGAGCTCCGTAGAGGGGTCGATCTCAGCGACGCTCGACTCGTTGGCGATCGGTCCGCGGCTGCAGATCATCGCCGAAACCGAACTCGAGGTGAGCTTCACGATCCTCGGTAGGCCGGGGACGATGCTGCCGGGTGTGCGTACTCTCGCCGCGTATCCGGTAGCCGCAGCTCAGGTGCAGTTGTGGGTGGCGCGGCATTTGCCGCAGGTACGGCCATACCCCGCAGCGTCCAATGCCGCGGCAGCCGAAGACGTGGCAGCGGGCCGCGCGGATGCCGCCGTCTCGACCGCACTAGCGGGAGAGCGCTTGGGGCTGATCGCGCTGGCCTCCGGCGTAGCCGACCATGCGGAGGCGATCACGCGATTCGTGCTGTGCACTCGCCCGGCCGCGGCGCCGCCCGCGACCGGGGCGGACCGTACCTCGATCGTGTTGGAACTGCCCAATGAACCGGGTTCGTTGATGCGCGCGTTCGCGGAATTTGCTACCAGGGGTATCGATCTGACCAGGATCGAGTCCCGGCCTACCCGAACCAGCATGGGCACTTATCGTTTTTATCTCGACTGTGTGGGCCATATAGACGACACGGCGGTGGCCGAGGCGCTCAAGGCGCTGCACCGCACCGCACGAGTCCGCTTTCTAGGGTCATGGCCTGCGACTACAGCGACTGGCACGCCACCACCATCGGACGAAGAGGCGGCGGAGTGGCTGCTTCAGCTGAAAAGGGGAACGACGGACCTATGACCGGCAGGCTGATTCTGGTCCGGCATGGAGAAACCCAAGGCAATGTCGCCAAACTGTTGGATACCAGGGTGCCAGGGTTGCCACTGACCGAACGCGGTGCGGTACAAGCAAAGATATTCGGCGAGAGCCTGCTCCGGCCACCGAAAGCGTTGTTCTCCTCAGCAGCGCTACGCGCTCGGCAGACGGCCCACCGCATCGAGGCGGCGACTGGTGCGGCCGCCAGAGTGTTGGCGGGCCTGCATGAGGTACAGGTCGGTGACCTGGAAGGGGCGCACACCGAAGAAGCGCACCAGACCTTCCAGCGGATCTATCGATCTTGGCACGAAGGGAATCTTACTTTGCGGGTACCGGGTGGAGAATCCGCCCGAGATGTTCTGGATCGCTTTCTCCCTGCGATCGCGGAGCTAAGGGAAACCTATCTTTCGCATGATGACGCTGAGGGCGACGTCGTGGTGGTCAGCCACGGCGCCGCCATGCGCCTGGTGTGTCGCCAGCTCACCGATGTGCAACCGCCGTTTACGACGAACAATCATCTGGGCAACACCGAGACCATCGAGCTGGTACCGACATCAGACAACGGCTGGGAGTGCATCCGCTGGGGCAGATTCACACCACCATTCGGATACGAGGTCGCGCCCACCTCTGATGATCCGATGGGGTGAGCAAGCGCCCCAGTGCGGTCGGCACGCTCGACAGCCATGCTCAGGAGAGTTGCGGATTTCGTGGAAAATCCTCGCGTTCGGGTAATGCGGTGATGAGATCCTGCAGCGCCGTTCGCAGGCGTGTCGAGGTTCCGCTGCTCAGCGAGGTCCATTTCGTGCCGTCGTCGGATTTGCTCGCAGTTGCCAGCAACCTACCTGCACGCGTATCGAATACGGCGATGTGATTGTCGGTCGTGTCTCTGGTGCCGTCCCCGTACACCACGCCGATGATCTCGGCATACGAGTGGATCTCTACCAGGGCCGAAGCCAGCGTCTTCGCATCATGTGTCGGGTTGCCCACCTGCGTCAGCCGTTTCGCGGTGGCCGCGGTGTCGCCGGTATCACCGAATATCGCGGCGAGCTGCTCGGTCGGAGCGTTCAAACCGTAGAGCTCGAGCGGCTCGGCATAGCCCAGTGCCGCGATCACCGTGCCGGGCAGATCGTTTCCCGCCTCATCGATGACATAGGAATCCTGCCCGCGAAGAGCGACGACCGAGAGGTCGACACCTTTGGCCAGACAGAATCGGCTTACGTATCCATCGACTATCAACCGCAGGGCGATGATCCAGTGTGGCCGGTTCAGCGCACGCAGTCGATTCTCCAGATCGCGATGCACCGCGTTGTCATCGAGTAGCTCCCGCTGAGCCAGGGATTCGGCGGCCGCGGCCATCGCTGCGCGGTGATCGGCCAGGTTGTCGTAGCGACCTCTGGCGTTCAACACTACCGGGACCTCGATCTCCAGTTTCTCCACGAGATATTGCATCTCGTCGAGCGACAGGGTGACCGATTCCAGAGTCGATGGGCCGCGGCCCGCGCCGAGCACCGTCACTCAGTCGTCCTGTCGAGATCCCCGCCGATAACTCCGTCGGCGGTGAGTCTGCCATCGTTGAAGTGCTCGTCGGACCGCAGATAGTCCGGGCCGGTGTGCTCGGTCCCATCCTCCTCGATACTGCGTATTTGCCTTCCCCATAAAGGATTTCCGCTACCCCCGTGTGCTACTCGGACTGGCGTCGTACTGGACCTGTCGGCCATGGCGGTTTCCTGCATCGGTGCGGAACTGCCACCGATCGTGCTGCCCATGCCCCAGCCATCGGGAAGCTTCAGAGAGCCGCTGCCAGTACCCGCCGAAGATCCGATACCGGAGAACGACACTGTTCGGGTCGCACCGCCACCGCCACCGCTGCCACTGGCGGTGGCGGTGGCCATACCGGCGCCCATCGCCATCGGAGCCGTACCGGACATCGTGGGGGGAGCGGTGGTGCCGGTCACCGCCGTGATGGCGCTACCCGCGACATTTCCGACCGTGGAAGCACCAGTGGTGGCGATGGCGCCGACCGCCTGGGCAGCCTGAGTGGCGGCGTTGGCGATACCGGGATTGCTCGAGAATGCCTGTGTGGCGGCGATGGCGGCCCGGATCGGGTCGACGGGGACCTCGGTTCTTGTTTCCGCCGTCGGCGTGGGTTCGGCTGTTCCCGCGCCGACGGCGATCGACGGCGGCATCGTGAACTCGGCCGGGGTCGCGACCATAGCGCTCGCTGCCGCTTCGTAGGTCTCCATGACCATCGCGGCGCGAATGTCCATGAGGTGCCTGGCCACTTCCGCTGCTTCGAAGGCACCGGACAGCACCCCTGGCGGGTTGGCCGATGCGGCCAAGGCGGCATTGACAGCCGCGATTTCGGGCGGGCTCGGCATCGCCAACGCGGCAACGTTGTACGCGGTGGCGTTCGCCGACGCCTTCGCACTCATCGCGGCGGCTTGGACGCCTTGTTGTTCGGACCAGCCGAGGAAATCCGCGAGTTTGCTCAGCGCGGCGATACCGTTGACACCTTGCATACCGATACCGAGCTCGGCCATCACTCTGGCGATGGTCGCTGTCGCGTCGACCCAGGTGGCGGTGAACCCACCCCATGCGGTGGCGGCAGCCGAGATCGGAATCGCATGCGCGCCGGCATGGAGAGTGGCCGAATTGACTTCCGCTGTCCGGGCGGCCCATATCACCCCGGTGATTCCTGCAACCATGTTCGTTTTCTCCCCTGGATAAGTATTGCTGACAGGTTTCAGGTGGCGGATCTACACCTGGATAGCGTTGATGCCTGCGGCGCGCACTGCATCACCGGAGACATAGTGGGCCAGTTGTGTGCGCAGCGTCGCCGCGGCGTGGTGGCACTCCACGATGGCTTGTGCGATAGTGCGGTCGTGGGAGATCGCCCCCTGGTTCAAATGATTCGCGCTGAGGAGTGAGACCTCCTCCGAGCCAGAAGGAAGCACATGGGTCGCGGGTGCAGTTACCGCCGCGGCGGCGGCCAGTCGTTCGGCGACGAGGTCGAGCTCGGCCGCGGCGGCGAGAATGGCTTCCGATGTGATCAGTACATGTCCAACCATGACTCGACTCCTTCTAGTGGTTTTGCGGCGGAACCACGAGAATTCCCCCTTCGAGTGATAGGACGCGACAGCAACGCGATCGGTTCCATCGAATCCCCAACTTCTTCGATCTCCCCGCTGATTACACACTGACAGCGTGGTATACGCAATACGATCCGGCCGGGCTAGCCCCAGCCCAGCTGATGCAGGCGCTCATCGTCGATTCCGAAATAGTGTGCGATCTCATGGATTACGGTGATCGCCACCTCTTCGACGACCTCGGTCTCGTCGGTGCAGATATCGAGGATCGTGTCGCGATATATCGTCACGGTATCGGGAAGCGCTCCGCCGTAATGGCTGTCACGTTCAGTGAGCGCGATGCCGTGATAGAGCCCGAGTAGGTGCGGATCCTCTGGATTACGCGACTCGATCAACACGACCACGTTGTCGATCGCGCGAGTCAGTTCCGGTGGGATGAGATCAAGTGCTTCGCCGACCAATTCCTCGAATCGGTCGGTGGACATCGAGACGGGCATCGCTGCTCGGCTATCTCGGCCGCGGTGCGGGCTGAGGGGGCAGTGGCGCGGCGCCGGGAAGCGGTGCAGGCGTGGAGCGCCCGTCCTTGGGGGGTGGTACCGGAGCCTGGCCGTCGATCAGGATGTCGCCCTTTGCCGAGCCGACGATCGGCGCGAAGCCTTCCCCGACGGTGCCCTTACCGACCATGCAATTCAGTTTGTGGCTGCCTGCCATCCAGCTGCGAGCGTCGATGTAGTCGAAGAACATCGTCAGCGTCTTGTCGCGGATCGCGTCTGGGCTGCCGAGGTAGTCCGCCGCGGTGCGAGTGCACTCGTCGTTCATGAACTTGTTTTGTTCCTTTTCCGGAGGCGGGGCGCTCGCGAAACGGGTACCGAGGTCGATGGTGGAGACGATCTCCACGGCGTGCGGCTGTGCGCAGTCCACCGGATTGGTAGGCAGGTTCTGATTGATGCCGAGGCAGACACCCGGCTCGTATACCTTGGACTGGTCTTGCTCGGTGGCGCTGCCCTTCGTAAGAGGGATGGTGCCTGCCTTGGCTGCGGCCTGCAGCCCGCAATGTAGCATGCGGTCGCCGTGCTTCCAGGCCTCTTGACTGGGGTACATCAGCTGAACGAGGTACTTGCCATGCGGATCGAAGCGACCGTTCAGGTACTTCCGCACTGCGGGCACACAGTGCTCTTTCATCAACTCGGTGGCCCGCAGCATATCCGGCTTCCGTGATCCCGGACCGAACTCTTTGCCTGGATACTTGCTCAGGTCGATTTCGTCTGCGACCTCGAACTTATGTTCGTTCGAGCAATTCACCTCGACCAGATCGGATCGGTCGGGCTTGCTCCAGGTCAGGCAGTCGCCTTTGGTCGCGGTGCTGAGTTCCTTGTCCAGCACGAGCTGTGCTGGTGCATTGGGAGGGTGTGCTTCCAGGCTCTTCTTGTGGTCGAACCCGGTCAAAGACAAGGTCGTCAGGGCCGCTATCACCGCGCCGGTAGCCACCGCGATCAAGCCCCAGCGCACGGTGGGCGCCGACAGATGCAGATCGACCGAGCTGACCGAGCGGCGTAGCGTGGCGGCGCGCGACGACGCGCCGCGCCTGGGCGCGCGGGGAGACGGGGACGGATGTTCGGTGGGCATCGCGGTCCATCATGGCAGTGACTGTGCCGTGGTGCCACGACCCGGTCGATCGGGCGGCAATCCGCGCGCGTCGGCTCCGCACACTAGCTCAGCCGCGCAGTGCCGATAGTCAGCCGCGCAGTGCCGATAGGAGGATGCCGGGCAGTTTGGCGGGGTTGGGGTTCGCGTAGAACTCGGTCAGCCTGCGTGCGGTGCTCGCGGCGGTGGAGTTGTCGACGAACCATGGTGGTTTCGGTGAGAGGGCGAATTCACCGCCCGGCAGGGAGCGTGGTGTAGGCCGGAAGGGGCCGCGCACCACCGTGCGTTCCACGTCGTCCAGCAGCAGGGCATTGTGTACTACACCGATTCCGCTCTGCACGTCGTCCAAGGTATGTCCGGGGAAGGCGCCCCAGATGGCGCGCGGTGCGAGAAAGGCAAGCCCGGTCCAGGTGTTCACGGCGATCGTGCCATAGCGCAGCCGCTCGATCGCGCGGTCGAAGGCGATGCCGAGTCTGCGTATGGTCGTGGGCGATGCCAGCACGTTCGCGCCGAGAGTTCCGGTCAGCTCGGTGTTCGCGAAGTCCACCGCGCGCTGCAGGAACTCTCCGCCGGTAGCGGGGAGTTCCACCACGCCCAGCACCGGAGCGAAATATTCGGTATTCAGCAGCGGGGTGTCGGTGCGTGGTAGTCGCTCGATCAATACCCGGCCCTCGTCGAGGCGCTCGGCCTGCGGATACGCCGCCAGCGCGGTAGCGACGCGCGCATCGCTGCCCGGGTAGTACGCCGTGCGGTGCGGTGCCCTTTCCAGGGCACGCCGCAGCTCGGCGCAGAATTTGTGCTTGCGGTCCCAGTCCGCGCTGAGCACCACCACCTGGGCCGCCACGCAGTTGTAGCCGCCATTGTGTAGCCGGTGGGTCGCCACGTGCTCGGCCTGATAGCGCAGATCGGCGTCCGACCAGGCACCAGGTACCACAATGGTCGGCGAGACGCCGCCGAGCTCGCTGGTGATCGGCTTGTCCAGCAGCGGCCGGTTGTCTTTCTTCCGTGCCAAGCCCTCCTGGCCTGGCCCCCACACGATCGCGTCGTGGGTGTGCGCACTGCCGGTCATGTGCACATGCGCGACGTTTCGATGGTGTACCAGATAGCTGCCTTGTTGGGCATCGCCAGTCATGATGCGTAGCACGCCGAGTGCGAGTAGCGGCTCGAACACCATCTCGAACACGGTGAACAGCGGATCGGTGATCGGATTGAGCTTCAGCGCGACCACGCGGTTGTGCGCGTACAGCTCGTAGAGCGTGTCCAACAGCGGAATCGAGGTGATGTTGCCCGCGCCGAGTACAGCGCCGATGCCGCCGGTGTGGGCAGGATCCCGCTGGGCGAGTCCGGCCCGCTTATGTGCTGTGTCAGCGTCGATACCGGGGCGGAGCCACACCTCGCCGCGGAAACCGTGCAGCAGCATCCGGTCGTAGTTGCTGAACGGTAGGATCGGCACCGCGATCCGCCCACCCGGTGCTTCCGTCAGAGTGACGCCTGCCAGCGGACTGTGGCCGCTGTCCAGCGCGGCAAGGGTCGTCGAGAGCGCCGCCGTGGCCTGCAGGAGGGCGACCGGGCCGGATAGCCATTCCTCGCCTGCCAAAGGCGAGTCCGCTGGGAGGTCCTTGATAGCACATGCGGTCCGTACCCAGTCCTCGGCGAAGCGGCCGGCGCGGGAATGGATTTCGTCGAGTAATTCGCGGCGGCGGCGCAGCGGTGTCGCAGCCCACGCCTTCTCGCCTGTACTGAGGTCTGCCAATGCGTCGTCGATGGCTGTCTCGTCAAAAGTGCTGTGCATGAATTAACTATGCGCGCAAACCGCCGCCGATAGAGCCTGTCCTGGGATATCAGCGTGAAGGGCAATTCGCCGACCACTAGGCTGGTGGCCCATGATCGACCTCCGATTCCTGCGGGACCACCCCGACGCGGTCCGCGCTTCGCAGCGTGCTCGCGGCGAAGATCCCGCTCTTGTCGACGCTCTGCTAGAGGCGGACGCGGCCCGGCGTGCCGCAGTGGCCACTGCGGACACGTTGCGTGCCGAGCACAAGGCGATGGGCAAGCTGATCGGGAAAGCAGGCAAGGAGGAGCGGACCGCACTGCTCACGCAGGCGGCCGAGATGTCGGTCAAGGTCAAGGAGGCCGAAACCGCGCAGCATGCCGCCGACGCCGATCTGGATGCCGCGCACCGCGCTCTCTCGAACGTGGTGCAAGAGGGCGCGCCTGTCGGTGGCGAGGAGGACTACACCATCCTGCGCACTGTCGGCACACCGAGGGAATTCGACTTCGAGCCGAGAGACCATTTGGAGCTCGGCGAGTCGCTCGGCCTGATCGATATGGAGCGCGGCGCGAAAGTTTCCGGCTCCCGATTCTACTTTCTCACCGGATACGGCGCGCTGTTGCAGCTGGGGCTGTTGCAGCTGGCCGCGCAGAAGGCCGTGGCCAGCGGGTTCACCATGATGATCCCGCCGGTGCTGGTGCGCCCGGAGATCATGGCGGGCACCGGGTTTCTCGGTAAGCACGCCGCTGAGGTCTACCGCCTCGCCGAGGACGATCTCTACCTCGTCGGTACCTCTGAAGTTCCACTGGCGGGCTACCACTCGGACGAGATCATCGATCTCAGCGCCGGTCCCAAGCGATATGTGGGCTGGTCATCGTGTTTCCGCAGAGAGGCAGGCAGCTACGGCAAGGACACCCGTGGCATTATCCGGGTGCACCAGTTCGACAAGGTGGAGATGTTCGTCTTCACCACCCCGGATCAGGCCGACGCCGAGCATCAGCGGTTACTCGGTTGGGAGCAGGACATGCTCGCCGCTATCGAGGTGCCTTATCGGGTGATCGATGTCGCGACCGGTGACCTGGGCAGCTCGGCTGCGCGTAAATTCGACTGCGAGGCATGGGTGCCTACGCAGCGGGCTTATCGGGAACTCACCTCTACCTCCAACTGCACCACCTTCCAGGCTCGGCGTCTCGCCGTGCGTTACCGCGACGAGAATGGAAAATCCCAGATCACTGCTACCTTGAACGGTACATTGGCGACTACTCGTTGGATTGTGGCGATCCTGGAGAACCATCAGCAAACCGATGGGTCGGTCCGAGTTCCACAGGCGCTGGTCCCATTTGTTGGAATTGACGTGTTACGACCGCCGAACTGACTATCCGCGGAGGATTTCCGGCGTATCGGGGCTGACTCGCCATACCGGATTCTGGTGATGTGGCAGCCAGCGGGCCTTTCTGTGTCTAGGCTGTTCCCGTGCGAGGAATCGGGTCTCGCGGCGATACCCGAACCCGGGTGCGGGCCGCGTCTGCGCTGGCGACAGCTACGGTCGTGGCTCGGACAACTGGGGCTTTCTACATCATAGGCGGGGTTCTCGGCCTATTGATCACTGTGATCGTCCCTGGTACGGAGGGTAATAGGCCTTTGGTCGGCGGGGTGGCGGCCACAGCGCTGGTGCTCGGTCTCACACTGCCGGCATGGGGGTCGCGTCTGCCGCATTCGATCCACCACCTCTACATCGTGACTGCGACGATATTGGTGACCATTTCGGTGTACGCGTTCCCCAACACGGTGGGGGCGGTCGGTCTCGCGGCGTTCTATGTGTTCATCGCGTGCGATGCGGCATTGTTCCTCGCTTGGCCGCAGGCGACGGCGCAGACCGGGGTCGCGCTGCTGCTCTGCTTGTGGGTGTTGCCAGCGCGGCCGGTGACACCGGGGTTGCCGTGGTGGTCGGGCTTGATTCCGGCGGGAGTGACTGCCTGTGTCGGCGTTATCGTCGGCATACTGACCCGGATGGCGGCCGAGGCCGACACTGATGTGCTCACCGGTCTGCTCAACCGCCGCGGTTTCGATCGAACGCTCAACATTGCGATCAAACAGGCGACCAGGACCGGGCGAGGGCTCGCGCTGGTACTGGTCGATCTGGATCGGTTCCAGAAAATCAATGACCATCTCGGCCACCGGGCCGGCGATGCCGTCCTGCAGCGGGTGGCCGATACCTGGTCGAAACTCCTGGCCGATGATCAGCACCTGGCCCGCTATGGCGGTGACGCGTTCGTCTTGCTGCTGCCGGATACCACTGAGCAGGCTGCGATCCTGTTCACCGAACAGCTGCGCGCAGCGGTGACGACCGCCTGTTCTGCTGGGGTGACCTCTTGGCAGCCAGGCGAATCCGGTTCGCTGCTGGTCAGCCGTGCCGATGTCGGCCTTTACCGAGCCAAGCAGGCCGGACGTAACCGCACGGTGCTGGAGTCCTCCCGGCAACTGCCGCTGGCGGTGGAGCTGCGCGAGGCGATCGATTGCGGCGCGCTCGATGTGCACTACCAGCCGATTGTCAGCCTGACCGAGGGGGGCGGCAAGGCGGTCGGCGTGGAGGCGCTGCTGCGCTGGTCGTCCAATGCGCAGCCGGATATCACCACCGAGGGACTGATCCGTGTCGCCGAGGAGTACGATCTCATCGCTGACCTGGACGAGCTGGTGCTACGCCGGGCCTGCAAGGACGCCGCTCGACTGCAAGAGTCCTTCGTCGAGCTGGACCTGACCTTGCATGTGAACGTGAGTGGACTCGAATTGGCCGAGGCGGGCTACGCCGACCGAGTAGCGAGAATTCTCGCAGACACCGGATGGCCCACTGATCAGCTCGTGCTCGAAGTGACCGAGAGCGAACTGGCTGCCGAGTCGCAGATGGCGATCGCTAATCTGCACACCTTGCGAGAGCGTGGAGTCCGCATCGCTATAGACGACTTCGGTACCGGATACTCTTCATTGAGCAGGCTGGCTACGCTTCCCAGCGATATAATCAAAGTCGACCAGTCCTTCGTCGCCGCGATCCGCTCGGGCTCGCCCGCACCGCCGCTACTCGGAGTGATTGCCGCTCTATCCAGTGCGCTGGACCTGCAGGTGGTCGCCGAGGGAGTGGAGACCGAATACCAGGCCGCTGTGCTCACCGAGCTGGGCTTCGCGCTCGCGCAGGGGTACCACTACAGCGAATCACATCCGGTCTCCGAGCTGATCGGCGATTTCGAAGACAACCAGGGCGGGGCCGACGCCTTGCACAAGAAGCTGGAGGACGGGGACTCGGTGCCGGCCAACGGCTGGGTGCCGTTGACATAAATACACTTGACGACGCGGTGCGCCGATATCCATGATGAGCGTCATGCGCATATTCAGCTACGGTCATTGACTTGTCGCAGCGCTGCGCACCCGGCCGGCAGATGATGTCTCTTCGCTCAGTCTGCGTGCACTGACGCTTCGGGTTGTGCTCTTCAAGAGCGTGGGCGAACTGATTCCCCTCTACGCGCTGTATTCCCTGCTGTTCGCCGAGCACGGCATGAGCATGGGGCAGATCTCCGCACTGTTCGCGATCTGGTCGGCGACTTCGTTCCTGCTCGAGGTGCCTTCCGGCGCATGGGCCGACACGGTATCCCGGCGCGGGTTGCTTGTGCTGAGCGGTGTGTTGCTTACTGCGGCTTTCACGCTGTGGACAGTGGCGCCTTCTTTCGGCGGGTTCGCCGCCGGTTTCGTGCTGTGGGGCGTGGGAGGTGCTTTGGCCTCGGGAACATTCGAGGCGCTGCTCTACGACGCGCTCGTTGCGCGCGGCGAGTCTGCCGCTTATCCGCGCATTCTCGGTTACACCCGAGCGGGAGCGGAAGCGGCTGTCGTCATCGCCATTGTCGTCGCGACCCCGTTGTATCACTTCGGCGGCTACGCGTGGGTCAGCTGGTCCAGTATCGCGATCGCCGCTTTGCATGCGGCGTTGGCTGTATCGCTGCCCAACGCGCCGAAGGCGTTGTCCACGGAGGACATGGCGGATTTCGAAGACACGGCGGATTTCGCATATGTGGAGACTGCGATCGCGAGCCCGCCGCGGCTGGTTACGCGATATCTCGGCATGTTGCGAGCTGGTGTGGCAGAGGCGATCCGGACCCGGACGGTGCGTTATGGCGTGTTACTGACGTCCTTGCTGTTCGGCATCACCGCATTCGACGAGTATTTCGCGTTACTTGCGCGGGAAGCGAGAATTTCGACTGTGGTGGTGCCATTGCTGGTTGGCCTCACTGTCCTCGGTTCGCTCGCCGGTTCGGTATCGGCCGGACGGACCGAGGGCATGTCGGGCCGGACAATGGCGATCGCGATAGCGGCGGCGGGCGTCTTTCTCCTTGCTGGTGCGCTGATTTCCGGTATCGCGGCGCGTCGTCCCGATGTCGGGTATCTGCTGGCTTGCCTCGGCTTCACGGCGATCGGTGCTTCTTATGGGATTGTCCACAATGCGTTGGTGGTTGCCGAAGCTCGCCTCCAGGACGCTATCGTCGGCCCTGCACGCGCCACAGTGACCTCGGTATCCGGTCTGCTCAGCGAGTTGGTCTCGCTAGTGGTCTTCGGATTCGCCGCGCTGGTGACCATGTGGTGGTCGATCTCCACACTCCTGGTCCTGCTCGGGATCGCCGTGCTCGCTTTGGCCATGCCCACGTCTCGTTGGCTACCCGCCGGTCGTCAGTCCGATGAGTAACCCCGTACCGCTGATGTGGCCCTCGGTAGGCCGTTGTCGCCGAGCTGCGCGAGGTGATCTCAGTAGTGTGGGGGTGTTTGCGTGCGGTGTCTGCTGTGATGCTTTCGCTGTACGGCTCGTTCGCAGCTCAGCTCAGCTTGCGAGAACGTAATTCATGCCCTTTGGAAGTTTTACACCGACCGGACTCCAGGTCCCACTGCCAGCCGTGCAGGTTGCAGGTGAGGGTGGTTTCCTCCACTACGCCGAACTTGGACAGGTCCGCTTTCAGATGCGGGCAGCGCCGCTGCACCTCCCAACCGTTTAGTTCGGTGGACGTGGAATCGTCGTGCGCCTCGGCGAACCATCCGTCGGCATAGGTGATCCGTTCATCGGTAAGGCACTTGAAGAACGTGTAGAGGAATTCGTTGTACCCGCCGATACGCCAAGTTTGGAAGCGCGTGGACAGGAAGATGGTGTTCACCCAGTCCGGCTCTTGGTCGCGCAGTACCGTGCGCACCAGTTCCGGCGCTATGCGGAAACCGTAGCGGTATCGGCCCTCGCCAGCGATGGGCTCACGCACCGCGCGCTTGGGGAAGTCGAGCACCACGGTTTCCTCGCCGATTACCAGGGCGACCGGGTAGCCGATGCCATCGCAGATGAGATCGCTCTGCGCCATGATCGGCTCGAACAACTCCTGTAGCGGCTCGAGTAGCGCGCCTCCGCCGGTAGCCCAGGTCGCTTTCTCGGCCGCCAGCACCGGTGCGAGCCGCTGTGCCATCTGTTCGATGTAGCCGGCCTTGTCGTCATAGATCTCGGCGGGGTCGCTCGGGTGGCTGAGCGTCAGTTCGGATCCGCGTATATCGGCGACGGAGCCGGGGATCATCAGGACTCCGCCTGTATGGCCATGACTGTTCATCTGCTCCAGGAACACCCGCTGATCCGGGAAGATGTTGCCTTCTTCACCACGATCGTCGTTGAGGTAACGCAGCTCATCGTCCAAGAACACCGGCGGACCTGCTGAGGGGACTACCCAGGTCGCGCCGACCTGCTCGATGTAGCTGCGCGCCCGGTCCATGCCGCGCTGGCGTTTCTGCTTGCCGAAATTGGCCTTGGTGCGTACCGGGATGTCGTAGACCATCGGGTACCAGATCGCGCCGGAGTACTGCAGCAAGTGGATATCGATGCGGCCGAACTGCTGATGCAGCACATCCATCTCCACAGGCCGGGCGTCATTCATGTTGAAGCAGGTGGTCTCGCCATCGGAGACGACCAGCCCGGAGTCGCCGATCGGACCATCGGCGGGCGCGCGCAAAGCGATGATCATGATGTCCAGATCGCCATTGGGCCCGGACACTGTGTGTTTGACTGAGTTCGCGGTTTCGAAGAACGTGTGAAAGCCCAGATTCTCCAGCTCCCGACGCAGGTCGGGTACGGGGTAGTCCGGCAGAAGCACAGTCGCGTCCTTGTTGACGTACTGCGCCAGCAGCTTGGCGTCGAAATGGTCGCGATGCAGGTGTGAGACATACAGGAAGTCGCACGCGCCCAGCTCTTCCCAGTTCAGCTGGGTGTTGTCGGGAAAAGGAAACCAAGAACCGAAGTACGCGGGGTTCACCCACGGATCACAAAGGATCGCCCCGGCCGCGGTGCGGATGTGGAATCCGGCGTGTCCGACGCTGGTGATCTGCACTAGCTGCTCCTCCTGCCGATATCAGCTACCCAGAGTAGTAGTCGCGGCGATGCCTCGCCGACGCAGTAGCCGCGTTCTGATTCTGTCGTTTGTTCCCAGCAGGCACGTGGGCGGGTCACTCGTGCGGCCTTGCTCTGACGCAGCTCCGACACGGCAAGTGCGGGCAGTGCACTACCGACGAGGTGGGTAGCGACTAGGCTAGTGGACTTGTGGAACCCGTCTATCGGACGATCATCGGGCTGGCCCGTACCGTCTTCTTCATCCAAGGTCTGAAGTTCACTATCGTCGGCGCCGAGCACATCCCAGCGCGAGGTGGTGCCGTGCTGGCGGTGAACCACACCGGCTATATGGATTTCACCTACGCGGGCCTGCCAGTGCGCACGCCGAAACGCTATATCCGGTTCATGGCCAAGAAAGAGGTCTTCGACAACAAGATCTCCGGCCCGATCATGCGAGCACTTGGGCACATTCCGGTGGATCGTTCGGCGGGCGCAGACTCCTATCGGGCCGCAGTGGAGTATTTGCGCCGCGGTGAACTGGTCGGGGTATATCCCGAGGCGACGATCAGTCGCAGCTTCGAGATCAAAGAGTTCAAGTCTGGCGCGGCGCGTATGGCTATCGAGGCCGATGTCCCCATCATCCCGATTGTCATCTGGGGTGCGCAACGTGTCTGGACCAAGGGCTTCCCGAAGCGGCTCGGCCGCACTAATACGCCGATCTCGATCGCTGTCGGTGAACCCATCCAGCCGGTGGAATCGGCTGCCGAGCTCACCGCCGAGTTCCGCTCCAGGATGCAGGGAATGTTGCTGGACTTGCAGAAGGACTATGCGCACGAGCCAGGCGCATACTGGGTTCCAGCTCGGCTCGGCGGCAGCGCCCCTACCCTGGAGGAGGCGGACGCGATGGATGCCGCCGAGGCGGAGGCCAAGGCCGAGCGCAGCAAGAACGCTCCGGGCCGATAACGGAAACCCGATGGCGCGCGAGGGGGATCTCCTCGACCGCGCCCAGCAGAACTTCCCGATACCAGCGGGCGCCCGTTGGCTTCCTGCGCGTTCGGGCGGCGCCGCACCGACTCCGGCTGCTGCCGCCGTCCTGGAACGGGAGGAAGCCAAGGATCGCAAAAGCGCTGCTAGACGCCGCGTCGAAGCCTGCTGAGCAGTATGGGATTATCCGGTCGCGGCTACTGCGCCGTGGAGCGGAAGCCGCGCAGTCGTAGGCTGTTGCTGACCACGAAGACCGAGGAGAACGCCATCGCCGCACCGGCGAGCATCGGATTCAGCAAGCCTGCCATGGCCAGCGGTATTGCGGCCGTGTTGTAGGCGAAGGCCCAGAACAGATTGCCCTTGATGGTTGCGAGTGTCCGGCGGGACAGCCGGATCGCGTCCGTCGCTGCCCGTAGATCGCCGCGGACCAGGGTCAGATCGCTCGCCTCGATAGCAACGTCGGTGCCGGTGCCCATAGCTAGCCCCAGGTCGGCCTGAGCCAGCGCCGCGGCGTCGTTCACCCCGTCGCCCACCATGGCGACCACCTTTCCTTCGGCCTGTAACCGCTTTATGGTGTTCGCCTTGTCCTGTGGCAGTACCTCGGCGATTACCTCGTCGATGCCCACCTGGGCAGCGATTGTTTCAGCGGCCGCTCGGTTGTCACCGGTCAGCATGATCGGGGTGAGGCCGAGCGCGCGTAGTTGGGCAACCGCCGTGGCGGAGGTCGGTTTCACCGCATCGGCGACCACGAGCACGCCGCGGGCCTTGCCATCCCAGCCCACCGCGACGGCGGTCTTGCCCTCGGCCTCAGCTGTGCGCATTGCCTGCGCCAAGTTCTCGTCCAGATGCTGCGACCAGTCGGTCAGCAGCCGGGCCCTGCCGACCAGTACCGCGTGTCCGTCTACCACGCCTTGGACACCGAGGCCCGCGATATTCGTGAAGCCTTCGACCGGCTTCAGTTCGCCCACCCGTGCCCTGGCACCTTTAGCAATGGCCTGCGCGATCGGGTGCTCGGACGAATTCTCCAGCGCACCTGCCAGTTCCAGAATCCGAGAGACCTGCTCATCGGTGGCCGCGACGACGTCGAGTAGGGTCATCCGGCCTGCGGTAACAGTGCCGGTTTTGTCCAGCACCACAGTGTCCACCCGACGCGTCGATTCCAGCACCTCGGGCCCCTTGATCAGGATGCCCAGTTGTGCGCCACGTCCGGTGCCGACCATCAGTGCGGTCGGTGTGGCGAGTCCGAGCGCGCACGGGCAGGCAATGATCAGCACAGCCACCGCGGCGGTGAACGCCGCGGCCACGGACCCACCAGTAACGAGCCAGAAGCCGAGTGTCGCGACCGACAGTGCGATCACGATCGGCACGAAGATCCCGGAGATCTTATCGGCCAGTCGCTGTGCCCGCGCTTTGCCGGTCTGCGCCGCTTCGACCAGCTCTGCCATCTGCGCCAGCTGAGTATCCGATCCGATCCGGACGGCGCGCACCACGATCCGTCCGCTGATGTTCACTGTCGCACCGACCACGGTGTCATCCGGGCCGACCTCCACCGGTACCGATTCTCCGGTGAGCATCGAGGCGTCGACAGCCGATGACCCCGCCACTACAACGCCGTCGGTGGCGATCTTCTCACCAGGGCGAACGACGAATCGATCACCAACAGTCAGCTGTTCCACCGGAATCCGCTGTTCGACCTCGTCATGGCTATTGCTGTGCACACGGCTGCGGTTATCGTCGTGCTCTCGGTATTCTTCGTGGTCGCGCGTGCTGCCTCCTATGGGCACGTCGTTCGCACGGCGTAACACGGAGACTTCTTTGGCGCCTAGTTCGAGTAAGGCGCGCAGTGCCGCGCCGGCACGGCGTTTGGCGCGTGCTTCGAAGAAGTGCCCGGCCAGGATGAACGTGGTCACGCCTGCCGCCGCCTCCAGGTAGATGTTGCCGGTGCCATTCGTCCTCGAGATGGTGAACTCGAACGGATGGGTCATGCCAGGAGTCCCCGCCGTGCCCAAGAACAGCGCGTATAGTGACCAGCCCAGTGCCGAGAGTGTTCCGATGGATACCAAGGTGTCCATGGTCGCGGTACCGTGCCGCAGGTTGGTCCATGCCGCGCGGTGGAACGGCAGCGCACCCCATACCACCACTGGTGCGGCGAGGGTCAGCGAAAGCCACTGCCAATTGGTGAACTGCAGGGCCGGGATCATCGCCATGGCGATCACCGGTGCCGACAAGGTGAGCGAGATCAGTAGGCGGGTGCGCAGCTCGGCGGCTGGATCGGTTGGATCGTTCGCGGAAGCCGGGCGCTGTGGTGATTGCGGCGAAGCGGGCAGCCTCGCGGTGTAACCCGTCTGCTCGACAGTGGCGATCAGATCGGCCGGGGAGACGTTTCCGGTGATGTCGATCCGTGCCTTCTCGGTGGCGTAGTTCACTGTCGCATAGACACCATCGAGCTTGTTCAGCTTCTTTTCGATGCGAGCGGCACAGGACGCGCAGGTCATGCCACCGATTACTAGCTCGACCTGCTCGGATGCAGGCGTTTGCGTTGCGATGGTCACTGTGAGTGCTCCGTTCTGGACGGCCTGGTGCGTCGAGGTATGCAGTGCGGCGCGCTGCGGCGGATCAGTAGCTGTGCCCGATCGGTCCGTACTGACCAGTGTGTTCGTTGTGTGTCTTCGTGTCGGTGGTCGGGGTGTATATGCCGATAGGCGACTACATCCCCGCGGGCGGCGAACTTGGTGGCGGTATTCATCGGAAACTCTGGGCGACCGTGCTCATGGTCACTCCTTCCTCTCGATACTCTTTCTCTACCATACCCCCCTAGGGTAAATAGTCGTCAAGTGTGGCCCGGTGCACAAGACGAACTGAAAGGGTTCGGCCGCATATTGCGGCGATGACACCCGCCGCTCGGGACGAGAAGCACGGGCGGCGGAATGAATCAGATCAGGCGGAGTGCAAGCCACGGGCCGACTGAGCGGTCTCGGTGTCAGTCGGAGCCGAGTGGCACGCAACTGTTCTTCTGCGACGACTGCGATACGCGTCGCACGCCGGAACTCAGGTGGGGTCGGAGCCGTGAATGGCTGAAAACCAGATCACCGCGGCGGCGGCGATGGTGGTGGCGGCGAGGAAAACGGGTAGGCCGCCGCCGTCGAGATATACCCATAGAAGGGCGGCGAGTGGAGCGGCGACGGTGGATTGCGCGTCGAGCAGCAGTCGGCGACGTAGCTGGGTAGCCTGCGTGGTGCGGACGGGAGCATCGGCGTCTGGACGGCTGGGATTGTCGATCAGGCGTCCCGGAGGTTCGGTGTCGCGGATGCGGCCGGAAGGGTAGAACCGCTGTCCGGCGATATGCGCGGTCCGGTCGGTGAGGTTCGCTTCGGTCTCGGTGAGAACGGCCAGTGCCGGATCGAAGTAGACCGGAAGCCAGCGTGGGCGCCCTGTTCCGCTGATCTGCAACCAGGATCGCCCAGCCAGGCGGTGCTCCTGGCGGATGCGGGTGACCCGTACCGTGCGCGCCGAGCCCGAACGCCAGAACGGCAGTACACCCCAGGCGATGCCTAGCCGGTATCCGGTGTATCCGATGATCCCGAATGTGAGGGCTGTGATAGCCGCGAGCTGGTCCAGCGTGCCGAACGGCGCCCAAGCGGCACAGACCGCGAGGGCGCCGGTCGTCACGGTGAGTGGATAGGCCAGTGGATGGCCCGATCCGAGACTCACTTCAGGAAGCCCACCTTCGTGTAGTCCGGCGAAGCCAGTCCGAACGCTCCGTAGTTGGCGAGGTTGTCGCGCTGCGCCACGGTGCCTGGTGACTGGACGATCGGCAGTGAGTGGACCTCTTCGAAGATCATTCGGTCGGCTTGATTGGCGAGTTCGATTGCTTTGTTCGGATCAAGTTCGGAGATCGTCTTCTCGATCAGTGCGTTCAGCTCGGGTGAGCCGATCCGGGCTTTGTTGGAGCGCGGACTATTCCGATCGTAGGCGTAGATCTGTGGCAGTGCCAGGAGTGGAAGGACACCGCCCTGCCAGCTGAACTGGGCGATGTCGAAGTTCCCCGGATCGATGATGTCGGTGAACAGCCCCTGTCCCGGATAGGTCTCGATATTCAGTTTGACGCCCACTGCAGCGAGATTCTGCTGGGCTATTTGCGCGGTCTGCACCCACAGGTCCTGCTGGTACATGACATCACGGAGCTCGAGTTTGCGCCCGTCTTTCTCGCGAACGTCACCATTGAGTTTCCAGCCCAGTTCATCGAGTTCTTTCGCTGCCTGTTTCGGGTCGTACGCTACGACCCCCGCGTTATCTTGGTAGCCTTCCTGGCCGACCATGAAGATGTGGTTGTTGAGGGGTTTCGGATCAGCCACCACCCCGAGCTGTACGGCTGACGCGATCGCTTGCCGGTCGATCGCTTTCGCGATGGCGCGCCGGAGTGCGGGGTCGGCGAGGATGGACCCAGGAGCGCCGTTGAAGGTGAAGTGTGAGAAGCGGGGCGAAGGTGCCCGAAGAACATTGATCCCAGGGGTGTTCTGCGCAGTGGTCACCTCGGAGATCCCGGAGATATTCGCCGAATCGATCTCATTGTTCTGCACGGCCGCCAGCCGCGCGGAGGAGTCGAGCACGTTGTAGGTAACCGTGTCGAGTTTAGGCTGGTCACCCCACCACAACGGATTGCGGCTCAGCGTGATCCGCTGCTGGGCCCGATCGATGGAACTGATCATGAACGGGCCTGCGCTCAACGGCATGCCGTTTCGATAGAGATCGTTGAATGCCTGCGGGGTAGCCAGCGCGGCCTTCGGATAGAGGATGCCGTACTGCCCTTTCCACTCCGCATAGTGTTGCTTGAAGGTGACTATTGCCTGCCGGTCATCGACTCCGCGCTCTACCTTCTCCACCCGGTCGAACCCTGCGTTCGATGAGACCTGGAAGTTCTTATCGGCGCCACTCAACGCTCTCGCCTGAGCGGCCATGTCTTTCCAGGTGATCGGGCTACCATCCGACCAGACTGCTTTGGGGTTGATGGTGTAGGTGACCTTCTGCGGATTCGTCTCGGTCAGCCGGATGTCGCTGAAGTAGTCGTGATCGACGCTCAGCTCGCCCGCGGCATTGGACCGGAATGCGCTCGGCATGGTCCATCCCACCACTTCGGATGCATCGCCGTCGCTGTCCACATGCCAGGTATTGAATGTCGCGGGAAAGGACGAAATCTGCAACCGGAGGTTGCCGCCCTCGCGTAATTCGCCAGGGTCCTTCGCGTTGATGTCATTGGTGCTGCCGATGGTACTGGTTCCGGATGTGACACCACTGTTACCGGAGCAACCGGACGCGATCAGCCCGATGGCGATACATGGGATCACGAACCGGGCGCCGAGAGATCGAATCCTCACGGGTGGTCCTTTCCGCTCAGCAGGGTGGGCTGAACATCGTCTCAGAAAATAAATCGAGGGATCATTACGGCCGGGCGCGTAATGCCGTCTCCGCGTACTTCGCTGTAGCCGTTGTAGCTTCGGATCCGAAACACGCCCTCCTCTCTACAAGCTGGCCGAGGGAACCGGTACCGCGTCGATCAATGCCCTGGTGTATTCGTGCTGAGCATCGGTGAAGATCTGCTCTGCCGGGCCGTATTCGACGATTTTTCCGCGATACATGACCGCGATGTCGTGCGCCAAGTTGCGCACCACGGATAGATCGTGTGAAACGAATAGATAGGACAGCCCACGCTCGATCTGCAAATTGCGCAACAGATTCAGCACTCCTGCCTGGATGGAGACGTCCAGTGCGGATACCGGCTCGTCCAGCACGAGTAATTCGGGATCCAGCGCGAGCGCGCGGGCGATGCTGATGCGTTGTTTCTGACCGCCGGAGAAATCGGCGGGATAGCGGTCGGCGTGTTCTGGTCGCAATCCGACCTGTTCGAGCAATTCTGGTACTCGGTGGGTGATCTCAGTTCTCAGCCGTCCGTCGATACGAAGCGGCTCGGCAAGGATGTCGAAGATGGGCAGGCGTGGGTCCAGGGAGGCGGTGGGGTCCTGGAAGACGATCTGCATCTTCCGGCGTAACTCCCGCTTACGTTCCTTACTCAGGGCGGTGACGTCACTGCCCATGATCTCGATGGCGCCCGACTGCGGGCGGGCCAGTTCGAGAATCTGGGTGAGCGCAGTGGACTTGCCGGAACCGGATTCGCCGACCAGCGCCAAGGTGCGCCCTGCCCGCACTTCGAAGCTGATGCCGTCGACCGCTCTGATCTCGCCCTTACGGCGGCGCAACACCACACCTGAGGTGATCGGGAAGACCTTGACCAAGTCTGTGACCCGCAAGATCACCTCTGGTTCCACCTCGGTATGTGTTGCCGGTGCGGAGACTTCGCTGCGATAGGCCTCGAAAAGCTTGTCTGTGCCGATCTCGGCGGTGCGCAGGCATGCGGCGGTGTGCCCGGGATCGATCAGCTCCAAAGACGGTTCGGTGGTCAGGCAGTCTTCGATTGCGACCGGACAGCGCGGGGCGAATGAGCAGCCAGGTGGTAGCGCGTGCATAGCGGGTGGCGCACCCGCGATCGGGGTCAGCGGCCGACGTGCCGGTCCGTCCATGCGCGGGATCGAACCGAGCAGCCCCACGGTGTACGGCATGCGCGGCGCACCGAATAGCGCTGCAGTAGTAGCTGTCTCGACGATCTTGCCCGCGTACATCACAGCGACGCGGTCGGCCAGAGTGGCCGCGATGCCCATATCGTGGGTGATCGTGATAACGCCGGCACCGGTGATATCGCGCGCTTCGCGGAGCAGGTTCAAGATCTGCTGCTGCACTGTTACATCGAGTGCTGTGGTCGGCTCGTCGCAGATGATCAGCGCCGGATCATTGGCGATCGCCATCGCGATGACTACTCGTTGGCGCTGACCACCGGAGAACTCGTGCGGAAAAGCCTTGGCCCGCAGCTGTGGATCAGGGATGCCGACCAAGTCGAGCAATTCTACCGCCCGCCTCGCGGCATCGGCCTTACTCATGGTGCCGTGCGCCAACAGGGCTTCGGCGATTTGGTCGCCCACTCGGTAGACGGGAGTCAGTGCCGAGAGGGGATCCTGGAACACCATGCTGATGGCGCTGCCCCGCAGCGTGGACAATTGGCGATCGCCGAGCCCTAGCAGTTCGCGGCCACGGAACCGGATGGATCCGGTGATCCGAGCCTGTGCGGGCAGCAGACCCATCACCGCCAACGAGGACACAGATTTGCCTGAACCGGATTCGCCGACGATGGCCAGTACCTCACCGTCGGCGACCGTATAGGTGACGCTGCGGACTGCGTCGATCCGTCCCTCCTCACTGGGGAAGGAAACGCGCAGATCGGTGACTTCCAGAAGAGGCGTGACCGAGTTGGAATCGATCGGCTTCGTAGTGGCCTCCGCGCTCGTCATGATTCTGCCTTCTTCGCCCGTGCCCGCTCGGCACCGGGGTCGAACGCGTCGCGCAGCCCGTCACCGACCAGGTTCGCGCACAGCACGATGATGATCAGCAGACCACCGGAGAACAGGAATAGCCAGGGAAAGGTCAGCGACGACTCGGTCCCCATCGCGATCAGCGAACCCAGTGACACATCTGGCGACTGTACGCCGAAACCGAGGAAGCTCAGCCCGGTCTCGGCCATGATCGCAGCCCCGACGGTGAGCGTGGTGTCGATGATCAGGATGGAAGCGATGTTCGGGAGGATATGGGTGAGGATCACTGTGTGGGTCGGCGCGCCCATGTAGCGTGCGGCCCGGATGAATTCGCGATCGCGCAGGCTCATTGTCAGGCCGCGCACGATACGCGCGGAGATCATCCAGCCGAAGCCGGACAGTAGGACGATCAGCAGCAGCAGGGAACCGCTGCCTTTCGTAAGCGGCGCGAACAGCGCGATGATGATGAAGCTCGGGATCACCAGCAGCAGGTCGACCAACCACATGATCGCGCGATCGGTCCAGCCGCCGAGCAGCCCGGCCAAGGTCCCTGCGGTTGCCGCGATCATAGTGGAGAACACTGCGACGAACAGGCCTATAATCATGGATTTCTGTAGGCCGCGCAGGGTCTGTGCGAGCACGTCCGCGCCGGTCTGGGTGGTGCCGAACAGATGCTCGGTGCTCGGCGGTTGGAGCCGTGCGGTCTGGTCCAGGTACTGGTAGTCGTAAGGTAGTAGCGGCGGAAGCGCAAAGGTAGCTATGAACAGCACGATCAGGATCACTCCGCCAGCGATGGCAGGCTTGTTGCGCAGGAAGCGCCGCAGCACCAGTTTTCGTCGTCCGGCCGCAGCGGTCTCGGGGGCACCCTGGACAATGATTTCGGTCTCGGTCATGTTGTCCCCTTGTCGGGATGCGTAGGCCCGCCGTGACTACCCGGACTATCCGCTCGGTACCGGTCGTTCATCCCACACGCACTCTCGGGTCGAGGATCGCGTACACGATGTCGGAGAGCAGACCCGAAACCAGCACGATCAGGCCAGTGAACGCAGTCACCGTGACCACCACGTATAGATCTTGAGCATTGATCGCGTCGACCAGCCATTCGCCGACGCCGTGCCATCCGAAGATTTTCTCGGTGAAGGTCGCGCCGGTGATCAAGCCGCCGAGGCTATAGGCGAACAGGGTGGCCATCGGAATCAGTGCAGTACGTAAGCCATGCTTGTAGAGCGCTTTGTTGCTGGTGAGGCCTTTGGCGCGGGCGGTGCGGATGAAATCGCTCTGCAATACGTCGAGCATGGCATTGCGCTGGTAGCGGCTGTAGCCCGCCATCGCGGCGAGGGCCAGACCGGCGGTAGGCACGATCAGATGTTGGATGCGGTCGAGCAGTTGCGGCCAGAAGCCTTCGATCCGGCTTGCCGATGTTTCGCCGGTATAGAGAAATATCTGTGTGCCAGTGAGTAGGTTGATCTCCAGCGCGCCGTACTTCAACAAGGTCGCGAGCAGGAACACCGGGGTGCTCAAGATCAGCAGCGACGCCGTCGTGGTGACGTAGTCGCTGATCTTGTATTGCCGGATCGCGCCCGCTGCGCCGATCAACACTCCGAGCGCGGTGCCGATCAGGGAACCGATGATCAGCAGCCGTAGGCTCACCGCGACTCGCCGCGGCAATTCCTTGCTCACCGGCTGACCCGTGAGCGTGGTACCGAAATCGCCCCGAGGAATGCCCGAGAGCCAGGTGAGATATCGCTGGGGGATCGGGTCGTTGAGGTGCAGCTCTTCGGCCTTGGCGTCGATCACCGCTTGCGGTGGCCGCGGGTTCCGTTGCTCCAGACTGTCCAGGGGGTGGAACGTCAGGGATGCCACGCTGAACGTCAGGAACGAAGCCAGCAGTAACAGCACGACATAGTTGAACGCGCGTCGTAGCAGGAAGCCGGTCATCAGTCCTCTGGTTCTTCGGCTGGCCGGGCCAGCGTCGTTACTAGCCCTCGATCATAAGGATGCGGCTGCCCGGGCGCGTGTCATGAGTGGATCGGGCATGTCCGGTCCACTCATGACGACGGGCCGGTCGATGGCGGGGGCGGTCCGGCAGGATGGGATAGGTGACGCCTTTGCACCTGCCGAAGCTGCACCTGTCCAAGCCGAAGATGGTCGCCACCGACGTGGATGGCACGCTCATCGACCATGATGAGCGAGTCACCGCCAGGACCAAGGCCGCGGTGGGTGCTCTACTCGCGGACGGTGTGTCGTTCGTACTGGCCACAGGGCGTCCGCCGCGCTGGATCGCCCCGGTGGTGGAGGGGCTGGGATATGCGCCGCTGTGCGTATGCGGCAACGGTGCGGTGGTCTACGACAGCGCTACTGATCGGGTTCTGACCAGCATGACATTGGATGTGGTGACGCTTTCCTGGCTTGCCGATGCCGCCGAGCGGGTACTGCCGGGCTGTGGTCTCGCCGCGGAGCGAGTGGGTGAGCGTGCGCACGATGCGGTCACGCCGCAGTTTGTCAGCTCACCGTTGTACGAGCATGCTTGGCTCAACCCAGACGACACTTCGGTGGCCCGCGAGGAGGTCATCGACGCGCCCGCCATCAAGATGCTGATCCGGCTACCGGGTGCGCGCAGCTCCGATATGTGCGCGGTGCTGGCTCCGGTGATCGGGGAGCGCGCCGATATCACCTACTCCACTGAGCACGGCCTCATCGAATTGTCCGCGCCCGGTGTCACCAAAGCTTCAGGGCTCGCGACGGTGGCCCAGCGTCTCGGGGTGGCCGCGGAAACCATTGTCGCGTTCGGTGATATGCCCAACGATGTCCCGATGCTGACTATGGCGGGCCATGGCGTCGCGATGCGCAACGCGCACCCTGAAGCGCTCGCCGCCGCTGACGAAATCACTGAATCCAATTCCGCGGATGGAGTAGCCCGGGTTCTGGAACGCTGGTGGGGCTGAGCGAGCCGCTTGCCTGGAACACTTGCCTGGAATGATGGATAGCGCCGATAGCGCGACGGACTATAAGGAGTCCGTCGCGCTATCGGCGGGTGTTGTGGCGAACGGCGCGCACAGCAGAGTTCATGGACCCGTGCTGAGATCGCTCTGCCGTGGTCGCACCAGGTAGCTGTCGCTCTAGGTTTCCCATACTGTCGTGACGATTCCGGTGTTCTGCTCGAGAATCAGTGCGCCGCGCTGGAAGTCGGCGCGCAGTCCTTCTGGAACCGGGTAGGCGCTTCGCAGTGGAAGCCCGAGTGCGCCTGCGTCGGCGCCGAGTTGTACGAAGCGGTCTCTGATGGCGCCGAATACTTCGACGATCTGTCCCTCCGGTGTGGTGTAGATGTAGCCGTTGGTGAACTTCGCGTACTGCTGACCCTGCGCGGCGGGCAGCACTTCCGACAGTGCGATGCCGAGTGGTCCGGCAGGCCCGCCCGACTGTGCCCAATATTTCGCGATGATGTTGTCGTGCACCAAGTTCAGCAGTTTGATCGTGAGTTCGGCGAGAGCTGTCAGGTCGGCCGCGGAGATCGCGGGAAGCGAGGGGATCGTGGGAAGCGAAGGGAGAGGAGTACCCGGCGCGCTTGCGGCGATGTCGCGGATTTGATCCATCATCGCGTATGCCGCATCGCCGGGGCAGTCGGTCTTTCCTACATCGCGGTGCGCGAAGATGATCGGCAATCGCACGGCCGCGCCCCGCGCGTACGGGGTGTACGGGGTGCCCTCGGAGTACATCGTGGTGTGACCTTTGGGGTCGAGGCCTGCGACCTTGGCGCGCCAACCTACGAGAGTGCCGATCGCGTTTATCGCCTCGTTCGTGGGTGGTTCGGATTCATAGCTGCCCATCAGCGCGACACCTGAGGTGTTCTCATTGAACCCGCCTGCGTGCGCACCCTGCACCGGGTGGGTGAGGCCGCCGAAACGGCCCTCGAAGATCTGGCCGTATTTGTCGACTAACGCGTGGTAGCCGATATCGCACCAGCCCAGTGTTCTCGCGTGGTAGGCATATATCGCGCGGACTATTCCCGCGGATTCCGACTTGCTGTAGTTGTTGTTACCTGCGGTGTGATGCACGGTGACGCCGCCGAGACCGTTGTCGTAGGTGGGTCCGGCGCAGCGAAGGGATTCATCCGCGCCCCATTGGACGCGGGTGATCATGTTCGGTCCGCCGCCGGGCAGCGCTACTGCCGCTGCGTGAAGCGAGTCGTCGACCGGGCCTCGGCCGGGATCGATGAGCACGGCGGTCAGATCGGCGATGTGCTGGGCTGGATCGTCGGAGTGAGAGACGGGGTGCCGAGCCGGGTGGCCCGTGCCGATTACCGGCGGCGTCAGCGTTGTTGCCTGCGGCGTGGATGTTCGTGTGACCAGCACCTGAACCGCGTTCGTTGTACCGACGTAGATCGGTTCGGTGCCATCGATGCTCTGGCCGGGGTGGTTGGTCCCCACCGGCTCGGTGCCATACCACGCCCCCCAGGTGCCGTCGGGTTGCCGGGCACGGATCGCTGCCTTGGTATCCGTCAGCTCCTCGGCGGTGAAGGCGACCATGCTGAAGGGTGTATCGCTGGAAAGTTCTTTGACCTGCGCCCCTACCTGATCTATCAGTTCCGGGTGTACGGCGCCGGGAGACAATGCTGGGGTCTCCGCAGTGGTTCCTGGTCGGAGCCGGGCGAGATCGGTCAGGAAACGAGCGTTATTCGAGGCGGCCGCGGGAATCGGCACGGCCAGTGGATGCGGCCTATCGGGCGCGGGAACCGGAATGAACTCAGGAATCCGCAGCATGCGTAGATCGGAAAGGCGTAGTTCGGGCAGATCCAATCCGTCGAGTTCGCGCAGCGGGAGCACTGTGTCCGGCGTTTTGTTGAGTGCGATCTCGGTGAGCTGAGTCGGGACGGGGACCGATTTGTTGTTTGTAGCGCGGTAGTCGTTCGAATCGCTGAGCATGAGTGTTGTGAGCGGGGTAGCTACCGCGAGGACGGTGACCATCGGGAGCGCATAGGAATATTTCGGTTTGCGGTACCGCACGAGCATCTCCAATCAGGTCGAACCAGTGATCATGAGCTGTTCGGGGTCGCTTCTTGATGTTTCAACAGTCGTAACGGCCACAGCAGTGACAGCGCGAGACCTCTTGTTGGAAATGATCTGATTGCGTGAAGGTAGCTACCAGATAGCAAATGAATGTGGCGACATGCCGCGCGCGATCCGAACATTCCTGGAAAACCATGGGAGCGATACGGTCGCAGTGGAATTGACTTTGACGTTACGTCAATATGCATGCTTGGTGCATCGACGAGAACGATAAGGGAGAACGGTGATGCCGAGGGTTACCGGGGAATGGTCCATCCAGGAACTGGCGAAGGCAGCCGGTACCACCAGCCGGACGTTGCGCCACTACGGACAGCTCGGGCTGTTGCTGCCCAGCCGGATCGGTGTCAATGGTTATCGCTATTACGACCAGAACTCCCTTGTGCGACTGCAACGCATCTTGCTGCTGCGTGCACTCGGCCTCGGTCTACCGGTCATCGCTGAAGTCTTAGCCGGTGCGCAGGAGCCCGCTGCCGCGCTACGCACGCATTTGGCGCTGCTCCGGCAGGAACAGGACCGGATCCGGCGTCAGATCGAGTCGGTGCAAACAACGCTATGGAAAACGGAAAGAGGTGAACAACTCGTGGCAGCGGAAGTTTTTGACGGCTTCGACCACACGAGGTACAAGGACGAGGTCATCGAGCGCTGGGGTTCGGCCGCCTATGAACAGGGTGACCGCTGGTGGCGCTCGATCTCCGAGGCGGACAAGGAGTCCTTTCTGCAGACTCATCTGGATATCGCCGCAGACTACGGTCGGGCGCACGCTTGTGGGCTCGAGCTGGACAGCGTCGAGGTGCAAGCCATTGTCCAGCGCCATCACGACTGGATCGTCATCGGCTGGCAGGGGCGGCCGATGACGCGGGAAGCCTTCATCGGTATGGGGGAGATGTACGTCGCCGATCCGCGATTCGCGGCGAATTACGAGGTACACGGAGCAGGTACTACCGAGTTCGTATGTGCGGCGATGAAGATCTACGCTGCGCGGCGCTTGTAGCGCACACCACGGCGACAGCTGGTGCGCCGACTGTCGTACGTTGTGCGCGGACTGATCCGCGCGGAATCCATGCGAGCTGCTGAATGCCAGGACGAGGCCACTGAGGGGTCACTGAACGAACCGGTAGTGAGGTGCCTCAGTCCTTGGTGGGAAGCGATTGCCAGGATGAAGCAGGAGCCGGGGGCTGTGCCTTGCAGCACAGCCCCCGGCTCCCCCTGGATGGGGGGAAGACTTCCGATACGCTGGGCTCCCGTGACCTTCGCATCGTCCCCGGATAACTCAGTCAACTCCGCCTCACAGTTCGATCTGATCGTCGTCGGCTCCGGATTCTTTGGGCTGACCGTTGCCGAACGTGCCGCCACAGTGCTGGGTAAACGGGTTCTGGTGGTCGAACGCCGCTACCACATCGGCGGTAACGCCTATTCGGAACCGGATCCAGAAACCGGAATCGAGATCCACAAGTACGGCGCCCATCTTTTCCACACCTCGAACAAGAGGGTGTGGGACTACGTCACACAGTTCACCGAGTTCACTGGATATCAGCATCGCGTCTTCGCGATGCACAAAGGGGAGGCTTATCAGTTTCCGATGGGACTCGGTCTGGTCTCCCAGTTTTTCGGCCGCTACTTCTCGCCGGAAGAAGCGCGTGCACTGATCGCGGAACAGGCCGCAGAGATCGAAACCGAGAATGCGCAAAATCTCGAAGAGAAGGCCATCTCGCTCATCGGCCGCCCGCTCTATGAGGCGTTCGTGCGCGACTACACCGCCAAGCAGTGGCAGACCGATCCGAAGGAACTGCCTGCGGGCACTATCACTCGCCTCCCGGTCCGCTATACCTTCGACAACCGCTACTTCAACGACGCCTATGAGGGGCTGCCCCGCGAAGGTTATACGAAATGGCTGGAGAACATGGCCGCGTCCGACCTGATCGAGGTGCGGCTGAATACCGACTGGTTCGAGGTGCGTGAGCAGCTGCGTGCCGACACCCCGGCCGCGCCGGTTGTCTATACCGGCCCACTCGACCGCTACTTCGGCTACCGAGAGGGCGAGCTGGGATGGCGCACGATCGATTTCGAGACCGAGGTGTTGCCGGTCGGCGACTTCCAGGGCACCTCGGTGATGAACTACAACGACGCGGATGTGCCCTACACCCGCATTATCGAGCCGCGCCACTTCCATCCGGAACGGGAATACCCCGCCGATAAGACCGTGATCATGCGGGAATACTCGCGGTCCGCGCAGACCGGCGACGAACCGTACTATCCGATCAATACGCCGGAAGACCGGGCAAAGCTCCTGGCCTACCGCGCACTGGCCAAAGAAGAGACCGCGACGGAGGGGGTCGTCTTCGGTGGCCGTCTCGGTACGTATCAATATCTGGATATGCACATGGCGATCGGCAGTGCGCTGAGCATGTTCGACAATGTGCTGCGCCCGCACCTGCAAGACGGTGCTCCGCTGGCGGCCGACCACGAGGGCTAGGAGCAGAATGACCGCCCAAACTGTTGTGGAAGACATCACCATCGCCACACGCGCCGCTGCGCTGTTGCAGCGCATCATCCTGCCCAGACCGGGAGAACCGCTGGATGTGCGTACCCTCTATTTAGAGGAGTCGGCCAGCAATGCCCGGCGTGCGCACGCTGTCACCCGCACCTCGTTGTCGATCGGTGCGGAATCCGAGGTCTCGTTCTGCACCTACTTCAACGCGCTGCCCGCGAGTTATTGGCGGCGCTGGACCATTTTGTCCGCAGTGGTGCTCCGGCTGGAATTGACCGGCCACGGCCGAGTGGACATGTACCGGTCCAAGGCCGATGGTTCCCGGATCTACATCCAGGGCAAGGAGTTCACGGGAGGGGCAGCAACCTCGGGGAATCATGCGGATCCGGATATCGTCGAGCCTGGTGTCGACTCGGTGGTCTTGGAATTCGAGACCGATCTCGCCCCGTTCGAGGACGGCGGCTGGATTTGGTTCGACATCACCACCGATACCGCGGTCACTTTGCTGTCCGGCGGCTGGTACGCGCCGGTAGAGGCCCCTGGCGTCGGCAGCATCGCGGTGGGCATGCCCACCTTCAACCGGCCCGCCGACGCGGTGCGAACTCTGGCTGCCCTCGGCGCGGATCCCTTGGTGCTGGAGAAGGTCGAGGCCGTCATCATCCCGGACCAGGGTACGAAAAAGGTAGTCGACGAGCCCGGCTTCTTGGCAGCGGCCGCAGCGCTGGGGGGCAGGCTGGTCATTCACGATCAGCCCAATCTCGGCGGTTCCGGTGGCTACAGCCGCGTCATGTACGAGGCGTTGCGGACTACTGATGCCGAATACATCGTCTACATGGACGACGATATAGAAATCGAACCGGATTCGATTCTGCGCGCGCTGGCGTTCGCCCGCTTCGCGAAATCGCCCGTGCTGGTCGGCGGTCAGATGCTTAACTTGCAGGAGCGCTCCCACCTACACGTTATGGGTGAGGTCGTCGATCGTGGCGTCTTCATGTGGACTGCGGCGCCGAACGTCGAATACGATCACGACTTCTCCAGATACCCGCTCACCGACCGGGATAACTCGAAGCTGCTGCACCGGCGCATCGATGTCGACTTCAATGGCTGGTGGACCTGCGTCATCCCGCGTCAGGTCGCCGAGGAATTGGGACAGCCTCTCCCGCTGTTCCTGAAATGGGACGACGCTGAGTACGGCCTGCGCGCTCGGGCCGCCGGGTATCCCACTGTCACCTTGCCCGGCGCCGCGGTTTGGCATATGGCCTGGAGCGATAAGGATGACGCCATAGACTGGCAGGCGTACTTCCACCTGCGCAATCGCTTGGTCGTAGCCGCGTTGCATCTGCCGGGAAACGGGCGCGCCATGGTGGCCGACACGATCAAGGCCACCGTGAAGCACCTGCTCTGTCTGGAATATTCGACAGTCGCGATCCAGAATCTGGCTATCCGCGATTTCCTCGCAGGTCCCGAGCGATTGTTTCAGCTGTTGCCCAGTGCGTTGGGTGCGGTGCATACGTTGCGCAGGCAGTATCCGGATGCGGTCACCCTTCCTTCGTCAACCGAACTTCCCCTGGCCAGCCATAGTGACGTCGGCGCGGTCGGCGAGCCGGTCAACCCGGTCGCCAAAGCGGCACGGCTGGTCAAGGGTCTGCTGCACAACATCCGTCCCGCGCGCGCCGAGCACCATGAGACCCCCCAGTTGAATGTGCCGACACTCGATGCCCGCTGGTTCCTGCTCTCTCAGGTAGATGGGGTCACCGTCACCACGGCCGATGGCCGCGGCGTGGTCTATCGCAAGCGGGATCCGCGCCAGGCGCTCGGCCTGTTCAAGGAGGCCATGCGCCTGCGCAAGGAGCTGGCCGCTCGTTTCCCGGAAATGCGCCGCCGCTACCGTAGCGCACACCCCCAGCTGACCAGTACCGAGGCGTGGGAGCGGGTTTTCGGCATCGGTGACAACACGAAGGATGGCAAGCAGTGAGTCTCGCATCGAACGGAGCCGACGGCGCGGCGCTGGACCCGCCGCTGCACAGTGCGAATGGCCACGGTTGCCCGGTGTCGGTGCGATCGGAGGCTGAGCGGTCGCGGGCAGTACCCGCAGTGTTTTCGGAGGTCGCGATTATCAATGCCACGCAGGCCACCCTGGGCAGCAAACCCACGGTGGTTTCTGCCGCGCGCGGTATGTCGCACTTCGGCGAGCACGCTCTCGGCTGGGTTGGTATCGCTGCCATGGGCTGGCTGCTGGACAAGCCGCGCCGCAGGCAGTGGGCCGGGGTCGCGGTCGGCGCGGTCGGCGCGCACGCCGCCTCTATCGTGATCAAGCGCATTGTCCGGCGACCCCGTCCGCATGATCAGTCGGTGCAGGTCAACGTCGGGACGCCGAGCAAGCTGAGCTTTCCGTCTTCGCATGCGACCTCGACTACGGCAGCGGCCGTGTTGCTCGGCAGAGTGACCGGGCTACCCTTGCCTGCGGTGCTCGTTCCCCCGATGCTGCTGTCCCGAGTAGTTCTGGGGGTGCATTATCCCTCCGACGTGCTCGCCGGTTCCGCGCTCGGCGCCGCGTCTGCCGCTGCCCTGCTCGCTGCCGAAAAGAGACTCGATAGTGACCGCACGAGAAAGAGCTTTGGTTGACATGAGTGAAGAGCCGACCGGCGCTGATCTGGCCGAGGCTGTTGTCAAGGGCCCGCCCAAGACGTTGGCCAGCGGCTTGTTCAAGGCTGTCCGTCCGCGACAGTGGGTCAAGAATGTTCTCGTGCTCGCCGCGCCGCTGGCCGCGGGCACGGTCACCGATACGGACGTCCTAGCGCATGTCGGCATGGCCTTTGTGGTGTTCTGTATGGCGGCCTCAGGCGTTTACTTGATCAACGATGCCCTCGACGTAGAGGCCGACCGCGCGCATCCGACCAAGCGATTCCGGCCGATCGCCGCGGGTGTCGTCCCGGTGAACCTGGCCTATGCGCTCTCGGCCTTGCTCCTGAGTGGCTCGGTCGCCGCATCGTTGCTCGCGTCGTGGCAATTAGCCGTAGTGATGACGGTGTATATCGGTATCCAGCTCGCCTACTGCTTCGGGCTCAAACATCAGGCGGTGCTGGACATCTGCATCGTGTCCTCGGGCTTCCTGCTGCGCGCGGTCGCGGGCGGCGCGGCCTCTGGTATCCCGCTTTCACAGTGGTTCCTGCTGATCATGGCATTCGGCTCGCTGTTCATGGCCGCGGGCAAGCGTTACGCGGAACTACAGATCGCATTGGGCACCGGTGCGAAGATCCGTAAGTCGCTCGAGTACTACACCCCCACCTACCTGCGCTTCACTTGGACCCTCGCCGCGACAGCGGTAGTGGTGTTCTATGGACTATGGGCATTCGAGCAGGATCGGTTGAATGAAACCACGTGGTTCGCCATCTCGATGGTCCCGTTTACCATCGCGATCCTGCGTTACGCGGTCGACGTCGACGGCGGCGAGGCCGGTGAACCGGAAGAGATCGCACTGGGGGATCGTGTCCTGCAGTGCCTTGCAGTCGCCTGGATCGGAGCGGTAGGTGTCGCTGTCTATCTCACCTGACGAGATGCTGGTAGCGGAGCGAACGGAATGCGCAGCAGAGCGGTCGGCAGATAGGCCGGCGCGTTCGGTGTCGCGCTTTGTAGTTCTATCCAAAGCCACGTTCGTCGGTGGGGTCGGGCTCACTGTTGTCCTTTTCGCGATCGGAGGTTGGCAGCGACGCTGGATTGCCGACGACGGACTCATCGTGCTGCGCACGGTGCGGAACCTGCTGGCGGGTAACGGCCCCGTCTTCAACCAGGGCGAGCGCGTCGAAACCAATACCAGTACCGCGTGGACCTACCTGATCTGGTTTTTCAGCTGGCTGACCCAGGCGCGCCTCGAGTATGTGGCGCTCGGACTTGCGCTTACGTTATCGCTGGCCGCCGTGGTGTTCGCCATGCTCGGATCGGCCCGGCTGTGGGGCGGCAGCGGGGCGGCACTGTTGCTGCCCGCGGGTGTGCTGGTCTATATCGCGCTGTCCCCGGCTCGCGACTACGCCACCTCCGGCCTGGAGAGCGGCTTGGTGATTTGTTGGATAGGCCTGCTGTGGTGGCAGTTGATGCGTTGGAGTCAGGCCGAGTCACCTCGTCTGCCCGGCCTGCTCGCTCTGGTCTTCTTCGCTGGGCTGGCCCCGCTGGTCCGTCCCGAGCTGACCTTGGTCGGTGCTCTCGCGCTGCTGATGATCTTTATCGCGCCCATGCCGGAGAGCCGATTGCGCCCGATCGTGCTGCGTGCGGTGATCGTCGCGGTGGCAGGATTGGTTCCGCTCAGCTATCAGATCTGGCGGATGGGCTACTACGGCCTGCCCTACCCGAACACCGCGGTCGCGAAGGATGCGGGTGGCGCCAAATGGGGGCAAGGGTTTACCTATCTATGGGACCTGGTCGGTCCGTACTTTCTGTGGGTGCCGCTGCTGCTGTTGCTGATCGCGGGTGTGCTCGCCGCTCGCGCTCGGGCCGAGTCGGCGCCGCGGATCGACCGTGCCGCCCCGCGCGCAGCGGTGCGGGGCTGGTCCTTCGGCCGGGCGCGGCAGTGGCTGCGCTCGCCGAGTGCGGTGGTCACCATGGCCTTGGTCAGCGGTTTTCTTCTCACGGTGTATGTGCTGCGGGTTGGTGGCGACTTCATGCACGGCCGGATGCTGCTGCCGCAGCTGTTTCTGTTCTTGCTCCCGGTCGCTGTGCTCCCTTTGCGGGCGCCGGCAGTGGGTGTGCGCGCGGTGCTGGCAGGTGATTGGTCATTCGCGGTGTTCGCTGTCGCTCTGGTAGGCGTTGCGGGCTGGGCTTTGTTCGCGGCCGACACCGTCGCGATCAAGACCGGCACCAAGATCTCTTCGACCGGCATCGTCGACGAGCGTATCTACTACGTGCTCAATACCGGACATGATCATCCGATCCTCGCCGAGGACTATCTGGACTATCCGCGTGTCCGTGCGATGGTCGAAGACATCGCGGCGACTCCAGAGGGTGGCCTGCTGCTCAACTCGCCTTCGTTCACGTTCTGGTATGTTGTCCCGCCGCCCGCTCCTATCCCGGCTGGTGGTGTCGGGCATACTGTCTACTTCCTCAACCTCGGAATGACCAGCATGAACGTCCCGCTGGACGTGCGGGTGATCGATCCGATGGGCTTGGCCTACCCACTGGCCGCGCATACCGATCGGCTTGCCGACGGCCGGATCGGGCACGATAAAAGCCTGTATCCGGATTGGGTGATCGCGGATACCGGCATGGTGGAGAAGAAGCCGTGGTTGCCCTGGTTCCTGGACGAAGAGTGGGTGGCCCAAGCACGCACGGCGCTAACCTGCCCCGACACCCAAGCTTTGCTGCTGTCCTCCCGTGGCCCACTCACTTTCGAGCGTTTTCGGCACAATCTGCGTAATGCGTTGCGATTCGCCGAATACCGCATTGAGCGGGTGCCGAAGTACGAAATCCAACGTTGTGGGCTGGTCGATCCGGTCGCGCGACCTGATGCGCCGCGCTGAGCGCGGAACCAGGCTCCAACCAGACGTCCGGCCTTGATCTCCCTCGTGAGAGCGCCTCGGCGGGTTATGGTGTGCACGGCTTGCCGCTGTCGCTGTGAAACGAAAGGTTGAACGGGATGCGAGGCGTGGTCGGGCGTGATCGGAACACTCGAAGTGCAGGCTCTTGGTTCCAGCGATCGATGTTGGTATCGCTGGCTGTTCTACTACCGCTCGGACTATCGCTGGCCGGGCCGGTCGGCTCGGCGTCCGCGGCATTCAATCCGGACGGCCTGGACTTCTGGGTCGATTCCGAGATGGGGCCGATCAAGTCGCGCGTTTTCCGCGCGGCTGATGGCAACACTCAGCGTGTGGTGTATGCGCTGGACGGCATGCGGGCGCGCAACGACCTGAACGGCTGGGAGATCGACACCGAGGTCGCGCGGGAGTTGACCAGATGGAATATCAATGTCGTCATGCCGGTAGGCGGCCCGTCGAGCTTCTACGCGGACTGGAACGCGCCGAGTGACTTCTTCGGTATCCCGACCGGTTCGGTTTCTTCTATTTCGTCTTCGGGCTCCGCGCTGACCGGCTCTTCTGGTTGGGGGGAAACTCTTGGCAAGGTCAACACCTATAAGTGGGAAACCTTCCTGACCGAGAATCTGCGGTGGGCCCTACGCGATCGGCTGGGCTTCAACCCGAACCGCAACGGAGTGTTCGGCTTGTCGATGGGCGGCAGCGCCGCATTGGCTCTCGCGGCGTATCACCGGGAGCAGTTCAGCTTCGCCGCTTCGCTTTCCGGCTACTTGAACATCTCCGCGCCGGGCATGCGGGAGGCGATGCGCGTGGCGATGCTGAGTGCGGGCGGCTACAACATCGATGCGATGGCGCCGCCGTGGGGCTCGCAATGGTTGCGGATGGATCCCTTCATATTCGCGCCGCAGCTCAAGGCCAACAACACCCGTCTATGGATCGCGTCGGGCAGCGGTCTTCCGTCCGAAGGCGATGTGAACTCACTGCTGGACGCGGTCCAAGGCGTGCCGTTGGAGTTCTTGGCATTGGTGAACACCAGGGCTTTCCAGGTACGGATGATGTCATTGGGCGCCACCAATGTCACCTACAGCTTCCCGCCTGTCGGCCTGCACAATTGGCGTAACTGGGAAGCGGAGGTCCACCGGATGCTCCCGGACCTCTCGGCGAATATCGGGTAGTCCCCGACGACGAGCGACTACCCTGTGCTGTTAGCGCGGGGTAGTCACACGGTTTCGTGGTCGGCTGGAGTGCTTCGGCCGAGGTCGTCTCGGCCGAGAGTACGAACATGAAGTGGTTGAGTAGTTGTGCCTCGGCTGACTATCCAGCACTATGAAGAGATCCACCTCAATTGATAGCTTTTTGGTATATCACGAGGCTGATTCGGTAGTTTCGCGGCAGGAGATGAGCTTCGGAGCCCGATGACGAGACAGTGGATATCGCGGAACGGATATAGCGGAACATTAGCTGACCTGGTAGCCCGAGCGGAAGGTCGACGTGATGCGAAGTGCGTGCAAGCCCGGCGGTTCTCGATCGACTGGCGTCTGGTTACGGCGATGGGTTCTCGGTATTGCTGTGGCAATGCTGTTGCCGCTCGGAACAACCATCGCGGGAACCAGCGCCACGGCATCGGCGGCGTTCAATCCGGCGGCTTTCGATTTCTGGGTCGATTCCGCTATGGGACCGATCAAGACCCGGATTCTGCGTGCCGCGGACGGCAATACCCATCGGGTCGCCTATGCGTTGGACGGCTTGCGGGCGCAAGAGACTCTGAACGGCTGGGAGGTGGAGACCGATATTCCGGAAGCTCTGGCGAGTCGGAACATCAACGTAGTCATGCCGGTTGGTGGACAGTCCAGCTTCTACGCCGACTGGGTCGCACCCAGTGAGTTCTTCGGCATCCCACCAGGCACTGGCGGAGAGTCCGGTTCGGGGGCATTGAATGCTTTCTCGGGTGGGCCGGGCAAGAGCTACCGGTACCAATGGGAGACCTTCTTGACCGAGAATCTGCGGTGGGCACTGCGTGATCGGCTCGGGTTCAGCCCGTATCGTAACGGTGTATTCGGCTTGTCCATGGGCGGCAGTGCCGCACTGACTCTCGCGGCGTATCACCCGGAGCAGTTCAGCTTCGCAGGTTCGTTCTCCGGCTACCTGAACAATTCCGCGCCGGGCATGCGTGAGGCGATTCGCGCCGCCATGTTGGATTCAGGCGGTTACAACGTGGACTCGATGGCGCCGCCCTGGAGCCCGCAGTGGTTTCGGATGGACCCATTCGTCTTCGCGCCCAACCTGATCCAGAACCAGACCCGTCTGTGGATCGCCGCTGCCAGCGGTCGGCCGACAGAGACGGATTCACCGTCCATCGCCACTCTCAGTGGTATGGAGTTGGAGACATTGGCTTTGGCGAACACGCGGGCTTTCCAGGCTCGGATGGATTCGCTCGGCGGCGGTAACGCCGTCTATTCCTTTCCGCCTTACGGCATCCACGCCTGGAATAACTGGGCCGATGAGGCCAGGCGAATGATTCCGGATATGTCGGCGAACATCGGTTGAGTCCGCGTGTGGCACTACGATGCGGACGTAGTCTTCGGGCAGTCGCGTTCACATGTCATCGAATAGAGTTTGCTATGTAGCGCGTGTCTTCCTGGAAGGCTGGCATAACCGGAGTACAAAGCTCTTGTGGCAGGGACTATTCGCGGTAGCTGGAGCAAACGTCGGCTCATGCTGCTCACCATCGCCATAACCACTCCGTTGGCCGCGAGCATGTCCAGTGGTGCTCCTGTCGTCGCGCAGCCGAAGGCTGCGATGGCGACACCGGCTACGGAGAAGGTCGTGTGGCTCAGCGACCGCCGCGTTGCATTGTGGGTGAACTCGCCATCCATGGGTGTGCCGATCCAGGTGCAACTGCTCCTGGCCAAGGATTGGAACGTTCGCCCCGAGGCCCGGTTCCCCGTTCTGTTCCTGCTCGACGGCCTGCGCGCCACCGAGGACGAGAGTGGTTGGACGAAGGAGGCGGGTGCGGTCGACTTCTTCGCCGACAAGAATGTCACTGTCGTGCTTCCAGTCGGTGGGCAGGCCAGCTTCTACACCGACTGGCTGGAGCCGAACAACGGCCGCAACTACAAGTGGGAAACCTTTCTCACCAAGGAGCTTCCTCCGCTGCTGGAGAATCATTGGCGAGCCACGAATGTGCGGGGCATAGAGGGGCTGTCGATGGGTGGCACCGCCGCGATGCTCCTCGCCGCACGGAATTCGGATTTCGTGCGATACGCCGGATCTTACTCCGGCTTTCTCACTACGACCACGCTTGGCATGCCAGAGGCCATCGAGTTCGCTGTCAGCAATGCGGGTGGTTTCGACTCCTCTGCCATGTGGGGTCCGCCGACGGGCCCGGAATGGGCCGCCCACGATCCGTATGCGCTGGCCGAAAAACTACGCGGGGTCAGCCTTTATGTCTCCAGTGGCAGTGGTGTGACCGGTCCCTTCGATCAGGCCGCGAATATCCCAGGTGTGAGTACCAATGTCGCGGGTATGGGTCTGGAGATTCTTTCCCGGATCACCTCGCAGAACTTCGTGACCAAACTGGCTGAACTGGCGATTCCGGTACAGGTGAACTACCGCCCCTCCGGCACCCACTCCTGGCCTTACTGGGATTTCGAGATGCGTCAGTCCTGGCGCCAAGCGGCGGCCGCGCTTGGGGTAGTACCTGACCCGCCCGAATGTCATAGCAGCGGCCCGATCGATGCGGTAGCCGCGGCGACCGGCTGGCTCGGCGCCTGTGTTACCGGCGAGTACCAGGTGGCGAATGGCACCGCCCAGGACTTCGCCGGAGGCCGGGTATTCTTCATGCCGGGTAATGGCGCGTATCCGGTCGGTGGTGCGATCGGCGGCGGCTACCAGGCCGCCATCGGCCCTTCCGGGCCACTCGGACTGCCGACGAGCATCGAACGAGCGTTACCTGATAATCGCGGCAGGTTTCAGACCTTCCAGTACGGCTCGCTGTACTGGACGCCACAGACCGGCGCACAGGCGATTCACGGAGCGATCGGTGAAGAGTGGGGGAAGCAGGGGTTCGAACGTGGCCCCGCGGGCTACCCGACCGCGCCGGAGGCCAAGACACCGCATCGAGACGGAGTAGTGCAAGCATTTGAGAATGGCCCGTTCTACTACAGTCAGAACACCGGTGCGCACCACGTCCACGGCCTGATCCTCGGCAAATACGCTCAATTGGGCTACGAGGAAAGCGGGTTGGGCTTCCCGGTCACCGAGGAGCGACCGCTCCGGGACTTCGGGCGGTTCAGCGGTTTCGAGGGCGGCAATATCTATTGGAGCCCGCTATCGGGGGCTTGGGCAGTGCGTAACGGGCCTATTCTGGAAGCCTGGCGTGAGCTCGGCTACGAGAACGGCAGGCTCGGGTACCCGATCAGCGACGAGTTTCCTATCCCTGGCGGTGTGCGGCAGAACTTCCAAGCCGGTTTCATCATGGTCAATGACGGCAAACCGGAAGTTCACAGTCTGTGAGGCGGACTGATTCAGTCGGTTTGATCCGATAAGTCCGAATTGATCTCGACCCGGCCGTTGGTGCGGTCGACTGTTCTCGTAGGTTCCGGGTGGTGGTGAACACACCGTGCTGCCTGCACGGTGATCGGGCGAGGCTAGCCTGGTGGGCGACCCGACCGCTTCGCGAAAGATCGAGGACGAGAATTCATGCATCGGACCCGTGGAAAGGTATTCGGCGTGATTGCGGCGATTGCCGCGACCAGCCTGCTCGCCGCATGTGGCGACAATAATTCGACTGCGACGAGCACGCCGACCTCGACCCACAGTGCGACGGCGACCCCATCGACCGCCGCGCCTGCGCCTGCCGGGACCGGACAGGCTACCGATCAGCCCGCTCCCGCTCCGGCGTCGGAACAGCCCAAGCAGCCGGCATCAGAGCAGCCGCAGCCGGCACCTAGCATGGCCGCTCCATCTGTGGACACTTCGAAGTTCTCCGATAAGGACAAGCGCTTTCTCGACAAGCTGGCCGCGCAGGGCATCAAACCGTCAACCCCGGACATAGCGCTGAGCATCGGCCGGTATGTCTGTCAGGGCACTGCCGCTGGTACCTCCGACCAGGATCTGACCACCTTCGTGAACGCTATGGCCGGTTCCGATCCCGCTTTCGACCAGGAAAAGATGCCGGTCGAGAAAGCCGGGAAGATCTACATCTCGACCGCACGCGCTACATACTGCCAGTGAGTGTGCTGTTCCGTTCGGTGTCCCGTCGGCGTAAGCCGATGGGATGCCTGATCGCGATCGGCATCGTCGTGCTGATCGTTCTGGTCGTCTTACTGCTGTGGTATCTGCTCGCCGGGCGGTTGCGCCCGCCCGCCCCTGCTCCGACGCCACCGCAGCGGCCTGCCGCACAGCCTGCGAGCTGCCCCGATGTGCAGATGATCTCGGTGCCAGGCACCTGGGAGTCGAGCAGCTCGGACGATCCGCACCATCCGACAGCCAATCCCGCGTCGCTGATGCTCAGCATCTCCGAGCCGATCGCTCAGCGCTTTCCCGCCGACCGCGTAGACGTGTACACCATTCCGTACGTCGCGCAGTTCTCCAATCCGATCGCGATTCCGCCGGATGGCCAGCAGTCTTACAACAACAGCCGCTCCGAGGGTACGCAGCGGACGATCGACGTCATGGCCAACCGGTATAAGGAATGCCCGTTGACCACTTATGTGCTCGCGGGGTTCTCTCAAGGCGCGGTCATTGCCGGTGATGTGGCCGCGCAGATCGGCGCGGGGAAGGGGCCGGTGCCCGCGGATCTGGTGCTAGGGGTGGCATTGCTGGCCGACGGACGGCGCACCGGCGATACCGGCCCCGGCCAGCCGATCCAGATCGGCCGGCCCCCGCCTGGTGTGGGTGCCGAAGTCGCTTTGAAGGGGTTGGACGTGCCAGGCATCACGATGACCGGTCCGCGTCCGGGGGGTTTCGGTTCGCTGGCCGACCGCACCTACACCATCTGCGCGCCCGGCGACTTGATTTGCGACGCTCCCCGCGAGGCTCTGCGTCCGTGGAACATCCTCAGCAGCTTGAACACCCTGGTTCATGCGGTGGGTAATCCAGTGCACAGCCTCTACAAAAGTTTCGTCGTCGACACCGATGGCACTACCGCGACTCAGTGGACGGTCACATGGGCCGAGGGTCTCATCGAGGTCGCGCCGCACCCAGCTCATTCGTGAGAATGCACAGATCGTGCGACAACTCGCATCCGGTTGCGTGACAAGCGCAACTCGAACCGGGGGGACGCTGTAAAGTGCGCTGGTGATCGCGACGCCAGGCAACGTTCCGACACCGGTCTCCGGATGGGCGCCGCGCCGACATTTCCGTACAGCCAGGAGCATGAGTTCATGACAGAAGCCGCCTCGATCGCCCCGGTCGATTGTGCCACGGATGCTGTGTCGACCGCGCTGGGCACTCCGCTGCGTCCATTCCGCTTCGGGGCTTGCGGTGAGGGAAACAAGCAAGAGGGCGGTGCGCGCAAGTTTGTCCAGACTGCCAAGCAGGCCGAGGAGTACGGCTTCGACACGTTCTTCGTGCCCGACCACCTCGGTGACCAGATCGGGCCGATCGCCGCGCTCGGCGCGCTGACCCAGGCCACTGAGAAAATCCGTCTCGGCACCTCGGTACTCGCGAATGGTTTCCGCCACCCCGTTGTTTTGGCCAAGGACCTGGCCACGATCGATGTACTGTCCAAGGGCAGGCTCGAGGTCGGCCTCGGTGCGGGCTGGATCAAAGAAGAGTTCGAGAACGCGGGCATTCCTTACGAGTCGCCCGGCGTGCGGCTGGAGAAGCTGGAAGAAGCGCTGATCATTCTCGATGTGTTGCTGCGTGGTCAGGAGTGCACTTTCGAGGGCAAGTACTACCAGGTACGCGGGATCAAGGGAACGCCGCGGCCTCGGCAGGGGCCACGTCCACCGATCTGTGCAGGTGGTGGTGGCCCGAAGATGCTGCGCTTGGTGGCCAAATACGCCGATATCATCTCCGTAGTTCCGGTGACCACCAAGAACGGCAAGGGCCTTCTCTCTGGCATCACTCTCGAGAAGGCCATCGAAAAGGTGAATCTGATCAAGGAGGCTGCTGGTGACCGGTTCGCCGACATCGAGCTGAACTGGCCCATCAACGCTATCGTGATCACCGATGATCGCGAGAAGACCGCGGAGATGGCGCTGTCGGCGTTGGATCGGGGACTACACCCGAACCTAGAGGTCGACGTGCAACTATCGGTCGAAGACATCTTGAAATCGCCCTACTTGGCGATCGGTACATTTGAGGAGATCGCCGAACAGATCCGACGTGTGCGCCAACTCACCTCGATGTCCTATATCGGCGTGTTTCCCACACAGATGGACGCGTTCGCCCCCATCATCCCTCTGCTGCGGGAAGAGTGAGCGGGTCTCCTCTGTAACATAATTCTGGTTTGAGTACATCTAGCCGATAAGCGGTCACCGCGCAGACCGCACAAAATCTGCAGGCTCGCTCTGGACTTGGAGCACCCGCGGGCGAAAGCGAGTCGGGGTTTCACGGATAACAGCGGCAATCTCGCCGCATTGCCTGTGTGCGCCTCGGAGGAGAAGGAATGGAAGAGATTTTCGACGACTACCTGGACGAAACCGGGAACATCCGAATTCCCGAGGATCACACCCTGGTTGACCACGTCGAGAAGCACACCCGAAACGACGCGAACACCCTCGCGTACCGCTACATCGATTATTCGCGTGAGCGTGACGGCGAAGTACAGGAGTTGACGTGGCGTGAGTTCGGTATCCGGCTGCGCGCGGTGGCCGCTCGACTGCAGCAAGTCACAAACCCGGGTGACCGGGTCGCGATCCTGGCGCCGCAAGGTTTGGACTATGTGATCTCCTTCTTCGCCGCGATCTACGCTGGCACGATTTCGGTTCCACTGTTCGATCCGGACGAGCCAGGCCACACCGACCGACTGCATGCGGTGCTCGGCGATTGTGAGCCCACGGCTATCCTGACCGCGAGCTCCTCCGCGGCTGGAGTCAGGCAGTTCTTCCGTTCGCTGCCCGCCGCTCAACGCCCTCGCATCATCGCGGTGGACGCGATTCCGGACAGCGTCAGCGTGGGTTGGGTACGTCCGGATATCGCGATCGATGACATCGCTTACCTGCAGTACACCTCGGGCTCGACCCGGGTGCCCGCCGGCGTCGAGATCACCCACCGCGCGGTCGCCACCAACCTGCTGCAGATGGTGGACGCGATCAACCTGAACTGGAATTCCCGTGGTGTCACCTGGTTGCCGTTGTTCCACGATATGGGCCTGCTGACGGTGATCCTGCCTGCGGTAGGCGGTAAGTACATCACGATCATGTCGCCGAGTGCGTTCGTGCGCCGTCCTTACCGATGGATCAAGGAGCTGGCCGCGGTCTCCGATGGGGCGGGCACCTTCGCCGCCGCGCCGAACTTCGCCTTCGAGCACGCCGCGGTGCGCGGTTTGCCGAAGAGCGGCGAGCCGCTCGATTTGTCGAACGTCATCGGACTGATCAATGGCAGCGAGCCGGTCACGACCTCATCGATGAAGAAATTCAACGAGGCGTTCGCACCCTATGGCTTGCCCAAGACCGCCATCAAGCCGTGCTACGGCATGGCCGAGGCGACGTTGTTCGTCTCCGCCACCAAGTCCGAGGACGAGGCCAAGGTCACCTACGTCGACCGTAAGGAACTCAACGCGGGCCACATGGTGCGGGTCGAGCCGAGCCACCAGGATGCGATCGCACAGGTTTCCTGCGGTTATATCGCGCTTTCGCAGTGGGCGACCATCATCGATCCGCAATCGGTCGAGTCCGAGGGCGGCGGTCGTGAGTTGCCCGATGGCAGGGTCGGCGAGATCTGGCTGCACGGTAACAATATGGGCATCGGCTACTGGGGTCGTCCTGATGAGACCGCGACGACGTTCCACAACAAGGTTACCCACCGGCTGCTGGAGGGCAGCCGTGCCGAGGGCGTCGAGCCCGACGCGAACTGGATGCGTACCGGTGACTACGGCGTGTACTTCGAGGGTGAGCTCTACATCACCGGCCGAGTCAAAGACTTGGTGATCGTGGATGGCCGCAATCACTACCCGCAGGACCTGGAGCACTCAGCTCAGGAAGCGAGCAAGGCCCTGCGCCCGGGCTTCGTCGCCGCGTTCTCGGTGCCTGCCAACCAGCTCCCGGCCGAGGTCTTCGCGCAGAACAGCCATTCCGGTCTGAAGTTCGACGCCGACGATACCTCTGAGCAGTTGGTCATCGTCGGTGAGCGTGGTCCTGGCGCGGGCAAGGCCGATCCACTGCCTATCGCAGACGCGGTGCGTGCGGCTATCTCGCAACGCCACGGCGTAACCGCGCGCGATGTCCTGCTGGTGCCCGCTGGCTCGATTCCGCGGACTTCCAGCGGCAAGATCGCGCGACAGGCCTGCCGGGCCGCTTATCTGGAGGGGACGTTGCGGGGTGGTTACACCCAGCAGGCCTTCCCCGATGCACCAGAAGAGTAATCGCCAACGGCGGCCTCGAACCGACCATCGGCGCTCGGCGCCGACCTTCCCATGCCGAGCGTCGATTTACGGTACGCCCGGTTACGCAGACAGGTAGCTTGAGAATTGATGGCTGACAACGAAGGCACGCCCACCCAGACGACAGATGCCGAGCCCACATCATCCGTCGCAGGCGCGGACTCGGCCGAGTCCGCGCCGGGCATGCGGAACGATATGTCGGTAGCGGAGCTGCGCGAGTGGCTGCGGCAATGGGTCGCCGATGCGATCGGGCAGCCGATCGGGCAGGTCACGGTGGATCGGCCGATGGAAGAGTTCGGGCTCGCCTCACGTGATGCCATCGCCCTTGCCGGTGATATCGAAGAATTGACCGGCGTCATGCTGACCGCCACTGCTTACTATCAGCATCCGACGATAGCCTCCCTCGCCGAGCGGATCATCAACGGCGAGCCGGAGATGCCGGCGGAATCGGCCGACGACGCCTTCTATACCGTGGGCTATACCCCGGACGAGGCGCATGACATCGCCATCGTGGGTCTGTCGACCCGGTTGCCCGGTGCAGGTGCCACTCCGGAGTCGACCTGGGAGTTCCTCATCGGGGGCGGCGATGCTATTCGCGAGCTGCCCGAGGGCAGGTGGGCCGAGTTTGCCGACGACCCGAGGGTAGCCGAGGCGATTGCCGCGGGCAACACGCTCGGCGGCTATCTGGATCAGGAGGTCGTGCAGGGCTTCGACGCGGAGTTCTTCGCGATGTCGCCCATCGAGGTGGAGCGGGTGGATCCGCAGCAGCGCTTGATGATGGAGCTGACCTGGGAAGCGCTGGAGCACGCCAGGATTCCGGCGAGTGAGCTCAGAGGTGAGCCGGTCGGCGTCTTCATCGGCACCTCGACCAACGACTTCATGTTGATCGCCGCGCTAGGGCTGGGCGAGGACGATCCGGCGGCCCCGGCATCGGCCGCGGCCTACGGCATTACCGGCAGCTCCACTGGCATCATCGCCAACCGCGTCTCCTACTTCTACGACTTCCGTGGTCCTTCGGTCGCGGTCGATACGGCTTGCTCGTCCACGTTGGTCGCAGTGCACCAAGCGGTGCGCGCGCTGCGCGCGGGCGATGCGGACCTCGCGCTGGCGGGCGGGGTGAACATGCTGTTGGCGCCAGTGGCCACGCTCGGCTTCGACTCGGTGGGCACGCTCGCGAAGGACGGTCGGATCAAGGCGTTTTCATCCGATGCCGACGGTATCGCGCGTTCCGAAGGTGGGGGGCTGGCCGTGCTCAAGCGGCTCGTCGACGCCGAGCGTGACGGCGACCGGATACTCGCCGTCATCAAGGGATCCGCTGTCAACAACGACGGCCGTTCCAACGGTCTGCTCGCGCCGAACCCGGACGCTCAGGCCGATGTGCTGCGTCGCGCTTACCGTGATGCGGGCATTGTGCCCTCTGCCGTCGATTACATCGAGGCGCACGGCACCGGCACCTTGCTCGGTGATCCGATCGAGGCCGATGCGCTCGCCCGCGTGGTCGGTCGTGGCCGCGAAGCCGACCGGCCTGCGTTGCTCGGCTCGGCGAAAACCAATTTCGGCCATCTCGAGTCCGGCGCCGGTGCGGCTAGCCTGGCCAAGGTGGTCATGGCGTTGCAACACGATGTCATTCCACCGAACATCAACTATGCGGGTCCGAACCCGTATATTCCGTGGGATCAGGCGCATCTGAAGGTCGTCGACGAGCCCACGGTGTTCCCGCGCTACAGCGGTATGGCCACCATCGGCGTCTCCGGCTTCGGTTTCGGTGGCACCAACGCGCACATTGTCATCCAGGAGTATGTATCTACGCCCTCCGCACCTGCCCCGGAAGATGGGTCCGGTGTAGATCAGGAGCCGGTGCCGGATGTGGCTGTACCGGATACGGTCGACTTGGACAACGAGAACACCGGCGTGTTATCAGAAGCCGACGCCGTCGTCTCGGCTGCCGTAATCGCTGAGTCCGCCACGGCTGCGGAGGGTGCCGAAACCGCTGCGGCCGACACCGAATACACCGCCGCGCGCACCGAACCGTTGCCGCTCATCCTGCCGGTGTCGGGATATCTGCCGTCGCGTCGCCGTCGCGCCGCCGCCGAGCTGGCTGACTGGTTGGAGACCGAAGCGGGCGCGCGGACCCCGCTCGCCGATGTGGCACGGTCGCTGGCCAAACGCAGCCACTGGCGCTCGCGTGGCGTTGTGCTCGCGAAGACGCATGAGGAGGCGATCGTCGGGCTGCGCGCCATTGCGGCGGGCAAGCCTGGGCCCGGGGTATTCACCGCCGACGCACCCGCTGCCATGGGCCCGATGTGGGTGCTTTCCGGTTTCGGCGCGCAGCACCGCAAGATGGGCAAGCAGCTCTATCTGGAGAACTCGATCTTCGCGAAGTCCGTCGACCAGGTCGATGAGTTGGTGCAGGACGAGGTCGGATACTCGGTGCGTGAGATGTTCCTGGACGATACTCAGGATTACACCGTCGGCACCTCGCAGGTCGGTATCTTCACCATTCAGATCGGCTTGGCCGCAGTGCTGCGCGCGCACGGTGCGGAGCCAGAGGCGGTGGTCGGCCATTCCATGGGTGAGGTCGCCGGCGCGTATATCGCAGGTGGCCTCGCATTGGAAGACGCGGTCCGTGTGATCTGTGCGAGGTCCCGCCTTATGGGCGAGGGCGAGCAGATGGTCAGCGATGACGATGTGCGCAATATGGCGTTGGTCGAGTACAGCGCGGAGGATGTCGCGAACCTGCTGTCGGACTACCCGGACGTCGAGGTGGCGGTGTACGCGGCGCCGACCAACACGGTGATCGGTGGACCGCAGGAGCAGGTCGCGGCGATCGTGGCACAGGTGGAGGCCGCGGGCAAGTTCGCCCGAGTGCTGCCGACCCGAGGTGCCGGGCACACCTCGCAGATGGATCCACTGCTCGGCGAGCTGGCCGCGGAGCTGGCGGGTATCGAGCCGACCGGGCTGAAGACCGGCCTGTACTCGACAGTGCACAAGGAAGAATTCTTCCGTCCCGGACACGATCCGATCCACGATGAGGACTATTGGGTCAAGAACATGCGCCACAGCGTGTACTTCACCAACGCGGTGAAACTCGCGGTACACGCCGGGCACACCACGTTCCTGGAGCTGGCACCGAACTCCGTTGCGCTGATGCAGATTCTGGGCACCACCTTCGCCGAAGGCATACCCGACGCACAGCTCATCCCGACGCTCAAGCGCAAGGAGGACGAATCCGCAGGAGTTATCAGCGCCCTCGCTCAGCTCTATGTGCACGGGCACCGGGTGGATTTGCCCTCGTTGCTGAGTTCCGGTGACTACGCGGATATTCCGCGAACCACGTTTGTGCGCAAGCCGTACTGGCCGAAGGCGAAGATCGCCGCGGGCGGTGACAACCGCGTTCCCGGTGCGCATGTCGCGCTGCCGGACGGCAGGCATGTCTGGCAGGTGCGGGCCGCGTCCGTCACTGACCTCGCAGCGCTGGTGACCGCGGCGGCGGCGCAGGTGCTGCGCGAGGTATCGCTGGGCGCGTCGATCTCGCACGGTGCGATTTCAGCCGAAGGAACGCTCACCACCACGCTCACTCCGCACCCAGGCGGCGCTTCGGTGCAGGTTCACGCCAAGGCGGGCAACGACTTCCGGATGGTGTTGGACGCCGTGGTCGTCTCGGGCGAGCCTTTGTCCGAACCCGCTGTGGTCGAGCCGATCTCGGCTATCGCAGCCGAGCCCGCCCAGAACAACGACGATTTCGAGATCGTGGAGACCTTCGGCGAGCGCTGGGACCCACATGGCAGGCAGACCGTGGAGGAACGTCTGGCGTTGATCGTCGCGGAATCCATGGGGTATGCCGTCGAAGACCTCCCGATGGAGATTCCGTTGATGGAACTCGGGCTGGACTCGCTGATGGCCATGCGCATCAAGAACCGGGTCGAGTACGAGTTCGACATCCCGCAGCTGCAGATTCAAGCCGTGCGCGATGCGAGCCTGCAGGAGGTCGGCAAGGTACTGCGCTACGCCATCGAACATCGAGACGAGGTGCAGGCGCTGGCCGATAAACAGGCTGCCGACAAGGCCGAGGGTGGATCGGGCGAACTGACCGTCGACGCGGATTTCATGGCTGCGGCCAGGGCGGCTATGGCCACCGGCGCCGACCCCACAGCAGCGGCACCTGGTGTGAACACCGAGGTGCCGGACATTGCCGGCGGTGCACCCGCAGCTTCCGACGCGGGGACACCGGAAACCGTTGCGCCCGATCCGGCTCCTGTCACGGAGCCTGCGCCGGGCGAGACGGTCGCGGCCTTCGGCGGTAGGCAGCAGTCCGTGTCCGCCGAAGACGACGTCCCCCCACGCGACGCCGCTGAGCGTCTGACTTTCGCTACTTGGGCGGTGGTCACCGGCCAGTCCGCCAAGGGCGTCTTCAACACGCTGCCGATCCTCGACGAGGACACTGCGGAGAAGCTGGCCGCACGTCTGACCGAGCGGGTCGGGGCCGAGATCACCGTTGATGATGTGCTCGACTGCGAGACTATCGAGCAGCTCGCCGAGATCGTCCGGACTCTGCAGGACAGTGGTGCCGATGTGGATGGTTTCGTCCGTCCGCTGCGGGCGCGGCCGGATGGTTCGTCCGCAGTGCCGGTGTTCGTATTCCATCCGTCGGGTGGCAACACGCTGGTCTACGAACCGCTGCTCAAGCGGTTGCCCGCCGATACTCCGATGTACGGCTTCGAGCGGGTCGATGGCTCTATCGCAGAGCGTGCGCGTCAATATGTGCCGGAGCTGCGCAAGCTGCAGGGTGATGGGCCCTTCGTGCTCTACGGTTGGTCGCTGGGCGCCGTATTGGCCATGGCGTCCGCACAGATCCTGCGCTCAGAGGGCGCGGATGTCCGGGTGGTCGGTCTGATCGACCTCGCGATCCCGAGCGAGCCCGAGGACGACAGTCCCGAAGAGCGGATACGTCGCATCGAGCGGTATCAGGCCTTCGCGAGGAAGACCTATGGTGTGCAAGGCGATCTCCCGCCCGAGCAGTTGCGAGAGCTGGCCGCCGCACCGGACGAGGAGCAGTTCCACATGGTCAGCGAGCTGGTCAAATTGACCGGCGCGAAGATCCCCGGTGGTGTGCTCGAGCACCAGCGCACCTCATGGGTCGAAAGCCGTGCCCTACAGCAGGTCGAGCCGACCCACTATGACGGTGATGTAATGCTCTACCTCGCCGATCGGTATCACGACGGCATGATCGAACTCGAGCCACGCTTTGCCGAGCGGTTACCGAACGGCGGCTGGGACGAGTACCTCCCTAATCTGGAAATCATCCATATCCCCGGCGATCACTTGCAGATCATCGATGAGCCGAGGATCGGGAAGATCGGGGCCGACTTGACCGCGAAGCTCGCCGCGATCGAGGCGAAAGGGGACAAGTGAGCACTGCTGCCGAGAAACTCGCAGACCTACGTGTTCGACTGGAGTCAGCGCGAGAGCCGGCGGGGGAAGCGGGGGTGGCCAAGCGAGCGAAGAAAGGAGTTCCCAGCGCGCGCGCTCGGATCGATATGCTGCTCGATCCAGGCACCTTCGTGGAAATCGGTGCACTGGTGCGCACACCGGGTGATCCCGCCGCGCTCTACGGCGATGGTGTGGTCACCGGGTACGGCATGGTAGAGGGCAGGCCCGTAGCGGTCTTCTCGCATGACCAGACCGTCTACGGCGGTTCGGTCGGCGAGATGTTCGGCCGCAAGGTAGCCGGGATCCTGGAGTACGCGGCCAAGATCGGCTGTCCGGTGGTCGGCATCAACGATTCCGGCGGGGCGCGGGTGCAGGAGGCGGTCACTTCGTTGGCTTGGTACGCGGAGTTGGGCCGACGTCAGGAGCCTTTGTCGGGACTGGTCCCACAGATCTCGATGGTTCTCGGAAAATGCGCGGGTGGCGCCGTATATGCCCCGATCAACACCGATGTGGTGGTCGCTACCGAAGAGGCATATATGTTTGTCACCGGCCCGAAGGTGATCCGAGAGGTCACCGGCGAGGATGTGAGTCTGGAGGAACTCGGCGGCGCGCGCAGCCAAGCCGAGTACGGCAATATCCATCACGTCGCCGAAAACGAGACAGCGGCATTCGAGTGGGTGCGCGAGTACCTGGGTTACCTGCCGACCAGCTGTCAGGAGCGAGCTCCGATCGTGAACCCGGGCCTCGAGCCGGGGACCACTGACAGCGACCTGGAACTGAACTCGATCATCCCGGATTCCGACAACGCCGGATACGACATGCACGACATTCTGTTGCGTATTTTCGACGATGGGGCATTCCACGAGGTCGGCGCGTCCGCAGGGCGCAACATCATCACCGGTTTCGCCCGCGTGGACGGGCGCAGCGTCGGCGTGGTCGCCAATCAGCCGATGGTGTCCGCGGGCGCGCTGGACGCGCGGGCCTCGGACAAGGCGGCACATTTTGTCCGCCTGTGCGACGCGTTCGAGATTCCGCTGGTATTCGTTGTCGATACGCCTGGGTTCCTGCCCGGAGTGGAGCAGGAGAAGATCGGCGTCATCAAGCGTGGCGGCCGGTTCTTGTTCTCCTTTGTCGAAGCCACGGTACCGAAGGTAACCGTGGTGATCCGCAAGGCCTACGGCGGCGGTTATGCCGTGATGGGCTCCAAGCAGCTCGGCGCCGATGTGAACTTGGCCTGGCCCACCGCGCGCGTCGCGGTGATGGGTGCCGAGAGCGCGGTCAGCTTGATCGGCGGCAAACGGATCGAGTCCGCTCCGGAAGAGCAGCGAGCGGCGATCCGGCAGCAGATGATCGACTTCTACAACGCCACCGTGGCCACGCCGTGGGTGGCCACCGAGCGCGGGTACATCGACGCGGTCATCGAACCGTCGGCCACCCGGTTGGAGATCCGCCGCGCCTTACAGCTGTTGCGGGACAAAACCCTCGCGCGCAACCCACGCAAGCACCACCTGCTGCCGCTGTAGCGGCGCTGAGACGCGGGCAACCAGTCAAGCGCGGCAACCGGCCAGGACCGCGCCTTGTGGGCGCGGCCCTGCGCGCGGTGAGCCTATCGGAAGATCAACCGATGTCGGCGGTTTCGATGACGACATCTTCGACCGGCACATCCTGGTGCATACCCGCCGAGGATGTGGCGACAGCGGCGATTTTGTCGACCACTTCGGTGCCCTCGATCACCGTGCCGAAGACCGCGTAGCCCCATCCAGCGGGAGTGGAGGCGGAGTGGTTGAGGAAGTCATTGTCGGAGACGTTGATGAAGAACTGCGCGGTGGCCGAGTGCGGATCGTTGGTGCGTGCCATCGCGATGGTGTACTTGGTGTTCTTCAGGCCGTTGTTCGCCTCGTTCTGGATCGGGGCCTTGGTTCCCTTCTGGCGCAGCCCGGGCTCGAAGCCACCGCCTTGGATCATGAAGCCCGGAATGACACGGTGGAAAATCGTTCCGTTGTAGTGGCCCGCATTCACGTAGTCCACAAAGTTACGTACCGTGGCCGGCGCCTTCTGCTCGTCGAGCTCGAGGACGATCGGGCCGTGGTTGGTCGAGATATTCACCTTGGTCATACCCCCACCTTTCCATCAGGCCGCTACCGGTCAGCGACACGGGGGGCCGTTCCTCCCCCACAGCGGATTCCGGGGCAATTTTCTTGCATATCGGCACAACTTTCCGGCCGTCGGCTCCGAACATTCTGAGGGCCACGAATCTCTCCGCCCTGCGCCTGCGCTCGCGTGTGCGCGCGGGAAGCTAGCATTGCCAATCGTGCACGACGCCGCTACCGCTGTCTTGACAAAACCCCCCGCCGCCCCGACGGCGACCTTGCGCGATTTCCGTACCGCGCGAATCATCGCGTTGATCGCCGGGGCGCTGGGCGCGTTATTCGCGCTGGCGACGCCGTTCTTGCCGGTCACGCAGACGACCGCGGCACTGAACTGGCCGCAGAGCGGAACACTCGGCGATGTGCAGGCGCCGCTGATGTCGCAGGTACCGATCAAACTGGACGCCACGATCCCGTGCACGGCCATCGCGCAGTTACCTGGACGAGGCGGCATGCTGTTGGCTACCGCGCCGCCGCAGGGCGACCGAGCCGCGTTGGAAGCCATGTTCGTACGAGTCTCGCCGGACTCGGTGGATGTGGTCGACCGCAATGTGGTCGTGGTATCGGCTGAGCGTGCGCGGATGAACGAGTGCACCTCGCTGCGCATCCACTCGGACAACGGCCGCACCTACGCGGCGTTCGACGGACTCACCAAGCAGGTCGAGCGGCCGGTCGAGGGCGGTCGGCCGGGGGCGGTCGAAAAGATCACGGTGCCGGTGGAAGGGCAGCTGATCGGCGATCACCGGCCGCAGGTGGTCGGGGTGTTCTCTGACCTGAAAGGCGCGGCTCCCTCCGGACTGGCTGTGCACATGACGGTGGATACCCGCTTCTCGACCAGCCCGACCGTGATCAAGTTGATCGCGATGTTCGCGGCGGTGCTGTGCACACTGCTGGCGCTGGCGGCGTTGGCTCGACTCGACGGCAGCGACGGGCGCGGACACCGCCGGTTTTTCCCGGCGAGCTGGCTGAAGCCGACCTGGGCGGACGGCGCGGTGGGCGGCACCCTGCTGCTGTGGCATTTCGTCGGCGCGAACACCTCCGACGATGGTTACATCCTCACCATGGTGCGGGTGGCCCCGCACGCGGGCTATATGGCCAACTACTTCCGCTGGTATGGCGTGCCGGAGGCTCCGTTCGGCTGGTACTACGACGTAATCCGGCTCTTCGCGCAGATCTCCACGGCCAGCCCGTGGGTGCGGTTGCCCGCTTTGGCCTGCGCGCTGCTGTGCTGGATGGTGATCAGCCGTGAGGTCGTGCCTCGGCTGGGGCGTGGCGTGCGGACAAGCAAAGTGGCGCTGTGGACCGGCGGCCTGGTGTTCCTGGCTTTCTGGTTGCCCTACGACAACGGTTTGCGCTCCGAGCCGATCGTCGCGCTCGGCGCGTTGCTGACCTGGGTGTCGATCGAGCGGGCGATTGCGACCAGCCGTCTGTTGCCTGCCGCAGTCGCTGTGTTGGTGGCGGCGTTCACCTTGGCCGCGGCGCCGACTGGGCTCATGTGTGTGGCGGCGCTGCTCGCGGGCATCCGGCCGATGGTACGCATCGTGGTGCGCAGGCGTCGGGAGTTCGCCGCTGCGGGCGTAGGGCGGTGGGGCTCGACGCTGCCACTGCTGGCGCCGATCGCGGCGGCCGGTTTCCTCGTATTGACGGTGGTCTACAGCGATCAGACCTTCGCGAGCATCCAGGAGGCCAACCGGGTACGCCAGGCGACCGGTCCCAACCTCCACTGGAACGAGGACTACCTGCGGTACTACTACCTGTTCGTGGAAACTGTCGACGGTTCGCTGTCGCGTCGTTTCGCTTTCTTGGTGATGCTGTTGTGTCTGTTCACCACCATGCTGGTGTTGTTGCGGCGCAGGCGGGTTCCCGGCATCGCGAGCGGGCCGACCTGGCGACTGATGGGTGTGGTGTTCGGAACCATCTTCTTTATGATGTTCAACCCGACCAAATGGACGCATCACTTCGGCGCATACGCGGGTATCGCGGGCTCACTGGCCGCGGTCACCGCGGTCGTGGTCTCGGCGAGTGCGTTGCGGGCGCGTAAGAACCGGGTGATCTTCCTGGCCGGGTTGCTGTTCGTGCTCGCGATTTCGTTCTCCGGCATCAACGGCTACTGGTATGTGTCCAGTTACGGGGTGCCGTGGTTCGACAAGCCGGTCTCGCTGCACGGCTACCAGTCCAGCACCCTGATGCTCATCTTGTTCGGCTTGGCGCTCGCGCTGATCGGCTGGTACGCGCTGCGTGAGGATTACGCCGGACCGCAACCGTCGGCAAAGACGCTGCGGGGTAGGGGGATTGGCCGGTTTGCCGCGATTCCGCTGACCGTGGTCACCGCGATGATGGTAGCGCTGGAAGTGCTTTCGCTGGTCAAGGGCGCGATCTCGCAGTACCCAGCTTACTCGCTGGCCCGCGCGAACTTCGCCGCGCTCGGCGGCGACACCTGTGGCCTGGCCAATGATGTTCTGGTGGAGCCGGACCCGAACAGCGGCAGGCTGAAGCCGATCATCGACCCGGCGCATCCACCGACCGATCCGGCTGATCCACTGGCAGGCGTCGATCCAGTCGGCTTCGATCCGAATGGTGTGCCTGATGACCTGTCTGCCGATAGCGTGCCAGTGAAGCCGGGAACCGGAAACACCTCGAATCAGTCGATCGGCGCTGCCTTCGCCGAAGGACAGAGCGCGGGCACTGGTGGCGGTCAGGGCGCGCGGGGCGTCAACGGCAGCACTGTTGCCCTGCCATTCGGCCTCGACCCGGCGACCACCCCGGTCCTAGGCAGCTTTCAGAAAGGTATGCAGGAGCCTGCGGAACTCACTTCCAGTTGGTATCAGCTAGCCCCGCGTTCGGCAGACAGGCCGCTGGTGGTGATCTCGGCCGCAGGGCGCATTCTCTCCTACGACGACACTGGTGCGATGCAGTACGGTCAATGGCTGACCGTCGACTACGGCAAGCGTCTGCCGGACGGCAGCGTGCGCAAGCTCGGCACCTATCAGCCGCGAGACATCGGTCCGGCCCCGTCCTGGCGTAATCTGCGGATACCGTTGGATGAGATCGCGCCGGATGCCGATGCGGTGCGTATCGTCGCTCGGGATCCCTCTCTGATCGGTGACCAATGGCTGGCGTTCACGCCGCCACGCATGCCGAAGCTGCAGTCGCTCAACAGTTTCCTCGGCTCAGAGCAGCCGATCCTGCTGGACTGGGCAGTAGGCCTGCAGTTCCCCTGCCAACGGCCGTTCTACCATCGAAACGGAGTGGCGGAAATGCCCAACTATCGCATCCTGCCCGACCGACCGCTGGCGGTCAGCTCGACCAACACGTGGCAGGCCGAGGAGTTCGGCGGCCCGCTCGGCTTCACTCAGATGCTGGCGAAATCGACTACGGTGCCCACGTACCTGAAGGACGATTGGGCGCGCGACTGGGGTTCATTGGAACGGTATACCCGGTATGACCGCAGTGCGGTCCCAGCCACCCTGGACACCGGCACGGTAACCAGGTCGGGTCTGTGGTCGCCCGGCAGGTTACGGGTGTTCTGAGGGTGTTCCTACCCGTTCCGGATCACTCTGGACTCAGGCCGCCGCGCAAGCGAGCTCGGGTGGCGGCCTGTCGTTCGGTTTCCGGTGCGAAGCAACCGAACGCTCAGACCTTCAGCCGAAGACCGAGCTCGCGCCGGAGCACCTCTTGTGAGGGAAGTCGACTCAGCATCCGCAGCACCGCGAGACGCAGTTCCCGTTGTTCTTCCTCATTGAGCAGTCCGACAAGATCACGTAGATCCATATCATCGAATGCCGTTGTCATAGCTCTCAGATTAAGGCCAGGAGCCCGATTCGTCCTGTAATACGGCACTATGGGTGGAAATATATTTTCATACCGTACAACCGGTTTCGTGTCCGCGCGGTGTGGTAGGCGGCTCGGCTCGAGAGCCCAGCCCAGCGTTCGACAAGTCGAGTGCGACTTCAGGATTGCGCGGTGGGTTTCGATGTGGCGAAAGATGACATTGTGGCCGTAGTCGTGCGCCAGCCTGATATGACCGAGCTTCGAGTCGAGGTGGAGTGCGTTTTCAGGGCGCCGACGTCAGCGGATTCGGATCGGGTCATCGTGGGCCAGTCCGTTGCGGGTTCGGATGGTGACGTCGATGTCGGCAGGTCTGGAGTTCGGTTCGTAGGGGGTGAATTTCTCCAGTGAACCCCAGTCCCTGGCCCAGTCGTGGTCGAGGTAACTCGGCACGGTCTGCGCCTTCAGCAGCAGATCAGTCCAGCCGAGCGGTCCGCCGCCGATATCGTCCTGCCAGGCATTGGATGCCTCGGCGCCGACCCGATCGGGCATGATGCGCCATTTCGGAATCTCGGCGACGCCGTCGAGATGGTCGAACGGGCGCTGGCATGGGAAGGCCAGGCCGACGTGCCAGTCGAGTAGTACTGGATCCTGTTCGCCGACTACCGAATTCAGTGTGGCGAGTTTGGGCAGCCGGGGTGGGGTAATGGCCAGCCATTGCTCGGGTGTGATGTCGTTGTCGATCGCGACCAGCCGTACAGCGTTCACTCCGGTGGGCAGTTGGTCCAGCGGTACTCGCAGGGTGCGCCACGAAGGCGCTGGGCCGATATCCAGCGGATCGATCGAGCCGAGCTTGCGTACTTCGCCGTCCGCGCCGCGGACACCGTATTCCAGATGCAGTTGCTGACCGTAGGTACGCACTCCGTCGACATCGACTGACTGGATCCGGCCTGCCGCAGTGATCGCGAGCACCTGATAGGCGGGATCATCGCGCATGCGGTCGGTCAGGTCGAGTCGATACCACTGTGTGGTCAGCTTCGCCTGCTGCTGCTTGCTTTCGTGGTAACTACCCAGCACTGGTGTTCTGGCCGGGTCCAGACCGAAGGGCAACGCCACTTTGCTGCCGTTGATACCGGCCCGCTCCGTTGTTCCGCCCTCGGTACTTGTTCCGGTGGTTTTGCTGGCCCTGTCCTCTGTACCGGTGTCGACTGAGTTCGCGCCGCCGGTAACAGTTCCTTTGACGTCGGCGGTGAGATCGCGCGCGACCCCGTTCGGAGTGAACCCGGTGTTCTGCGCGGCGAGCCCGTCAGCAGGTGTGCCGGTGTACGGCAGCAACACGGAGTCCGCGGTATTGGTTTCCACCAGCACTGCATTGGCCAGTGCGCACGGATCTCCGAGTAACGACTCCAGATTGGATTTGCCGATCGAGTACGCGGGGTACTGCGTGACTGCGGCCTTGGTCAATGAGGCGACCTCGAACAGGACCAACAGGGCAGCGGCGATGGTCAACGGCGCCGAGGCCCACCGATCGAAACGCCGTGGCGGAGAGGTGATCGCGGGCCGATAGGGCGCGCGATAGTGCTGCCGGATAGCCACCAGCAACGCGACACCGCTGAACCCGAGGAACAGTGTGGATATCCCCTTGCCCGCGATCAGCGGTGCCTTGTCCCACCACGGCACACCGTAGCTGGATACGTACCACCATCCATTGGAGCCGGTGAAGGTGACCGCGAGTAGGAAAAGTACTGCCGCGGCGAACAACGCGCGATTGCGTGGCGAGCGAATACCGTTGGTGCCCACAGCGACTGCTGCGAGCGCCGCGAGCGAACCAGCCAGTCCCGCGTACACTCCGAAGTGATGCGTCCATTTGGTCGGGGTGAACATCATCAGGAACAACGACGCGAAAACGATGCCGAGAATGCGTACCGATGGGCCGTGAGCGGTGCCGGGAATTCGTCCCTTACGCAACACCTGCAGCACGCAGACGAGCAGGCATAGCAGCATCACCAGTACACCGAACCGCCGAGCCAGTGAGCCGTCCGGCGACAGCGTCAGCAGCGAATCCCAGCGCGCGCGTTCGTCGAACCAGGCCATATTCGGGCCAACGATCCTGCGCACCCGAGTGGCCTCCAACACTGTCGCCAGCGTCTGATCGGCGAAGATCACCACGAGCACCAGCGTGCCCGCGGCCATGCCAGGCGCGAGGAGCGCCGCGAACCGGAACACCGTATTCGCCGGGGACGGGTTGTGTTCGACGGCCGAAGTGTTCATTGCGGTCGATCCGGTGGCGGCCGCGTCGGCATCGGGACCGGTTCGGGTCGGGATGATGCCGCGCGCGCGTTTGATGAGGATCAGTAGTACCGGTCGCGAGCCGGCGATCAGCGCCGCGATACAGATCAGGCCGGTGGGGCCCGCCGCGAGTGAGAACGCCGCGATCAAGACCGCCACCGCGGCGGGCAGCAACCGGCCGGTCGCGATGGCACGTTCGATCGAACACCAGGTGAGCAGCGCGCCCGCCGCGATCAACGGCTCGGGGCGCAGACCATTATCGTAGGGTAGCCAGAAGGCGAGGAAGACCAGGCCCGCGGTCCACAGCGCCACCGTATTGCGCCGTACGCGGGCACCGAGGCGCGGCAATACCTCCCGGCTGATCACCAGCCAGCAGATTATGCCCGCCGCTGAAGCGGGCAGGCGCACCCACAGGCTGGCGTCGGATATCTTGGTCATCCAGGCCAGTACTTCGTAATACCAGCCGAAGGGTGCCTCGGGCACCGCGAACCATCGATAGTAGTTGGCCAGGTAGCCGGCGTGCTCGGAGACGCGCGCCATGGTCAGGATGTAACCGTCATCGGAGGTATTGGCCCCGATGACATGCCACAGCGCCAACGTGCCCAGCACGACCCCGTCGGTTAAGGTTATCCGCCACCAGTGGGCGGGCAGGAATCGCCGGGGCCTGCGGCCATCCACGGTATCGAGCTGGTGTAGTGCGAGCAGCGCGATCAGTGTGCACAGTGCGGCGGCGATCATCACGGCCAGTTTCAGCGGTGTCGGCGTGGTGGAGAATCGCGAGTCGATGTCGGCGTGCACCTGCGCGCCGGTGAGCTGATCGGCGTCCAGATCGGTGAACAAGCCAACGAGCTGCGGCCGGACATCCCGTCTGACCGTGGACCGGAATGGCGTGCCGTCCTGCCTGGACACTCCGCTGAGTTGCGCAGTGGTCGCCGCGGCGGTCGAATCGATGGTCAACGCCGTGCAGGGCCCGATCTCGCGCAGCGGTGCCGACAGTAGGGGAATGTCCCGGAGCAGCACCGAGAGCGTGCCGTTGGCGACCGAGACGACCATCCCTTTGGTAGTCGCCTGCTCGGAGGCGACGGGAACTGTGGACAGCACCGTGCCTGTATCCATCTCGCCGAGCAGCGAGCACGGCAGTGTCATGCGCAACCGCAGCGGTTCGTAGGACACCAGCGGTGCCGTGATACTCGCTGTGCCGGGCTGGGGCCAATCCAGGGTCGCTCGATCCTGTCGCACTGGCAGCAGCGGGGTCAGTAGTGCCAAGACGAATCCGAGCAGCCCTGAGGTGAGGGCGATGGCGCGGTAACGCATGAACGCTCGAGAAGATCGGTCCGGTCGCACGGTGGTTGATGCTAGTGCCGCCGGTAACCGCGCTGTTGACCGGAATACGGCCAGGTTCGCTCATTGATCGCACCAGATGATCCACGACGTGGATATAGTGACCGGATTGTCCTAGTATTGCCGCCTTGGCGATGATGATCGTGAAGGCGGCCATAGCGGGTAGCGGGGCCAGGGAGTGGTCAGCGGTGCACGGTGACCAGGGTGAACGGGTCGATATCCGTGATGGTGAAACGCGGGTCGTCGAACAGTTCCTTCGGGAAGCTCACCGTATAACGTGCTACGTTCGGGTCGTTCGGATAGACATCCTTGGCAAGTCGCAGCGTGTAGGTATCGCCGCTGCGCCGGAACAGGAACGCGTCCGGTGCGCGCCACGGGCTCGCCGCCAGCGCGTCGAGTAGTTGCCGCGATGTCTTCAACTCGCTCCAGCTCTCGATCGTCGCCGCCCGATCGGCGAAGTCGGCGAGTGGGTTGGCGTAGTGCGAGGTGAGTGCCTGGAAGCCGAAATACGGGTAGAACGCCAAGAAACTGGTGTCCGCGGTGAGCACCACCGTGTCCGAACGGGGGCGGCCGGTCTGTGCGGTGAGCGCCGCGTCCACCTTGTGGTAATGCGACACCGCCGAGGGTGACCGTTGGTCGGCCCGGTGGCCGTCGCCGTCGGTGTCGGTGTAGGCGGTGGTGATTTCCGGCGCCAGGATGTGTGGGATGTCCTGGGTGAATGCCAGCGCCCCCATAGTAGCGACAATGAGCACCATCCACCGGAACCGGGCGGGCTCGTTCAGCGCTTGGTAGATCGCCCGTGCGCCCTCGACGAACCCGAACGCCCCCGCGACGGCGAGTAGCGCCTGCAGGACCGGTTCCAGCCGGTAGGAAAGCAGTGTAGTACCCACTGCGGTCGCTGCCATGGACAGCAACGCCCACAGGTAGATCGCCGCTACACCGATCGCCAATGCTTGCGCTCGCCGCGATGAAGCGACGCGCAGTACCAGCCACCCGGTACCGAGCAAGCACAACGCGCCTAGTAGCGAGAACTCGAACATCGGCAGCGGCAGTCGCGAGCCTGCCTCCGGTAAGTAGTGTTGTGCGGTACCGGAACTCGCTGTCGCGCTGCGCAGTGCCTGCACTAGGTACGGCGCCCACACGATGAGTGCGATCAGTCCCGCGACCACGCCGATCACAATCAGCCGTGCCAACGGCGGCACCGCCGAGCGCCAGGACGGACGGTTGGTGTCTGCGGCGGCACGGATATGGTGCGCTTGGGCGGCTACGCGTTGCTCGCGTACTGCGAGAGCGGCCGCCAGCAGACCCATCAGGCCGATCGCGAAGGCGGCCAGCAAGAAGTAGAGGGTATAGAACGTGGCTGCCATGCCGAGAAACAGCCCAGTACCGACGACCGCGCCCCATCCGCCCGCAGTGCGCTGCGCGGTGGTTACCGTCGCTGTAGCGCTCGGCCCGTGATTTCCCCTTGGCCGGTGTAGCGCGCCCCAAGCGAGCACCAGCGTGGGTGGCAGCAGCAGAACGATAACGGCGCCATAGGCTTCGGGTGCGGTGTAGGCCAGCGTTACCGCAGTGCCCGCGGCCGTCACAGCCACAGCCCAATCCGCGCGAATCAACTTGGACCACAGCACCAAGGCGACCGCTGACGTTACCGCCAGAAAGCCGATCGCATACGGCTTGAACACCTCCCAGCCATCCATGCCGAGCAGATTCGCTACCCGCCCGCCGATCCAGAACCAGCCTGCTGGGTAGTACGGCGGCAGATCCGCGTAGGTCATATCGCGCAGGGCGGGGGAATCGGTGAGTCGCGTGAGGAACTCGGTGCGGAACTCCTGGTCCACTGATATGCCGAAAAGATACAGCTTGGTCGCAGCCAACGGCATACCGAGCGTGACCGTGACGAACGTCGAAATCCCCACCCAGGAAAGCAGTTTCGCCAACCACGGCCACTTGTGCAGCCGCAGCAATGCGATCGCGGCCACGAGCAGCGCCGCCGCGCCGACCTGCCCGACCGTGGTCAGTGTCCGGGTCACGTTCGACGAGTTGAAGGCAGGCCACTGCACCGTAGAGAACGCGGTGAGTCCGACAGCGGCGACGATCATGGCCACACCTGCCGCGAGTACGGCCTCCATGATCCCGCCCGCGATCTGCCGTATCAGCAGTATCGCAAGCCCAGGAGTCGGGTCTGGACCGGTGGCCCGCGACGGTGCGTCGCCGGTCGCGGTCACTGTGCTCAACCGACCGCTCCCTGCTCATCGCACTCGATTATTCGCATGGTGCCTCCGGGTTCACTCAGATCGACTCCGTCAGACGATAGGTGCCCGCGTGATCGTTGATCACGCGGGCACTGCGGTCCGAGCTTCAGCACCGGACTCAGATGGGCAGCCTGCGGAAGATCGATCGCGGGATGTGCCGCAGGACCATCATCACATAGCGGAAAGTGCCCGGTGCCCAGACCAGTTCCTTGCCCTTCTGCGAGGCTGAGACCGCCAACGCGGCGACGTCTTCTTTATCAACGGTAAGCGGTGCTTCTTTGATGTGCGCGGACATCCGAGTGCGCACTTGGCCGGGGCGGATCACCAGCACGCGCGGACCATGCGGGCGTAGCGCCTCGCCGAGGCCGAGGTAGAAGCCGTCCACACCGGCCTTGGTCGAGCCGTAGACAAAGTTCGATCGCCGTACCCGCTCGCCTGCCACCGAGGACATGGCAATGATCCGGCCGTGGCCCTGGGCTTTCATCTTCTCGCCGACCAGCACTCCCACCGATACCGCCGCAGTGTAGTTGATCTCGGCGATCCGCACTGCCTTGCGCTGGTCGCGCCACAGCTCCTCGGCATCGCCGAGCAGGCCGAACGCGACGATGGCGACGTCTACGTCACCGGCGTCCCAGGCAGTGTCGATCACCTTGGGGTGGCTGCCGGTATCGAGCGCGTCGAAGTCGACGACTTCGACCTGGCTCGCGCCGGCTGCCTCCATCTGCGCGACCGCGTCCGCCCGCAGCGGATCACCGGGCAGCGCGGCGAGGATGATGCGCGCGGGCCCCTTCTCCAGGTACTTCGCGCAGATCGCCAAGCCGATCTCCGAGGTTCCACCCAGCAGTAGAATCGACTGCGGGTTACCAACGGCATTGATCATTTCGTAGAACCTACTGTCACTGTAGTTCCAGCCTTCTCGCCATATCGGACATGAAAACGCCTGTGGGATCGATATTTCGACGGACCTTGATCCATTCGCCGATCCGGGGATACATCTGGTGGAAGGTCTCCGCGGTGGTCCGCGAATCCTTCGCGGTGTACAGCCGCCCGCCGAACTCCAGCACCCGCCGGTCCAGCTCGCGGACGAGTTCGTTGAGACCCGGTTTGATCGGGAAGTCGACGCAGATGTTCCAGCCCGGCATCGGGAAACTCAGCGGAGCCTGGTTCCCCGGACCGAACAGCTTGAACACATTCAACGCCGAGTAGTGCCCGGACGCCTGGATATCGATGATGATCCGCTTGAACTCCGCGACCGCCTCGGTCGGTACCACGAACTGGTACTGCAGAAAGCCGTTGGAACCGTAGCCGCGGTTCCACTCCGCGATCATGTCCAGCGGGTGGTAGAACTGCGTCAGGTTCTGTACCTTGCCGGTGTAGTTGCCGCCCATCCGATAGTAAGCCTCGCCGAGGGACGTCAGCGTCAGCTTGTTCATAGTCCAGTTCGGGAAGATATCCGGCACCGTCATCAGTTGCGGGGCGTCGAACTTCAGCGGCTTGCTACGCAGCCGTTTCGGTAGCTCGTCGACCTTCGCCAGCCTGCCACGAGTGATCGTTGCCCGGCCCAGCTTGGGCGGCGGGCTGATCACATCGAACCAGGCGCTCGAGTAAGTGTAGTTCGCCTCGCTGCCGTCGCTGTGTGCGGCGATGGTCTCGTCAAGGGTCGTGGTCTTCACGCCGTCATTGAGGAAATAGGCGGTCTCGGTCGGCACCATCTCGATGGTCGCGCGCAGGATGATCCCGGTGAGGCCATTGCCGCCGACGGTGGCCCAGAACAGTTTGGCATTGCGTCTCGGCGTGATGTGCTGCACCTGCCCATCGGCGGTGAGTAGCTCCATCGAGCGCACATGGTTGCCGAAGCTGCCCTCGCTGTGATGGTTCTTGCCGTGGATATCGGAGGCGATCGCGCCGCCGATGGTCACCTGGCGGGTGCCGGGCAGTACCGGTACCCAGAGCCCGAACGGCAGCGCGGCCTTCATGAGTTGATCCAGGCTGACGCCACCGTCCACATCCACGATCCGGGTATCGCGATCGATCCGGTGGATGTTGTTCAGCGCGGTCATATCGATGACCAGGCCGCCGGCGTTCTGGGCATGGTCGCCGTAAGAGCGGCCCAGGCCGCGGGCGATCACGCCGCGGCGCAGGTGGGGCGGTTTGCTGTCGTTGTCCTCGGCGACCATGGTCACGGCCTTGGCGATCAGTTCGGGATCGCTGGTCGAGAGCACTTCGGACGAGGTAGGTGCGGTGCGACCCCACCCGGTCAACGTGCGGGTGCGCGTCGGAAGTGCGAACGCGGATCCCGCGGCCGGGCCATCGTGTGTGACGCCGGTGTCGTTACCGGTTGTCGTGGTGGCGGTCGGAGCTTTCGTGGACATCGGCATAGAGGCTACAGGTATGACGCCGGATCCGGTCGTGCTCACCGTACTCACTGGTAGGAATGCGCCCGCTGGTGTGGTATCGAATCCGTGACCCTAGCAACGCTACGCTCATCGACGTGCAAGCCGAACCACATCTGCCGTTGCCGGTCGAGTTGCCGCTGGTCGACGAACCAGGCGGTACCGATGTCGACCTCAAGACACAGATCTTCCGGTTCACCCTTACCGGCGGGTTCTCGGCTGTCGTCGACTATGGGCTCTACAGCCTGCTGCTCAACGTGGTCGGCCTCCCGGTCAGTGTCGCCAAGTCGATCAGTTTTGTGGCAGGGACCACAACCGCGTACTGGATCAATCGGCGCTGGACCTTCCAAGCCTCGCCCAGCCGGACCCGTTTCCTCGCGGTGGTCGCGCTCTACGCACTCACCTTCGCAGTCCAGGTCGGCATCAACTCAGTGCTCTACCACACGTTCGACGAGGTCTGGTGGCGTCAGCCGCTGGCCTTCGTGGTCGCCCAGGGCACCGCCACGGTGATCAACTTCATCATCCAGCGCGCGGTGATCTTCAAGATCCGCTGAAGGCCGGTCGGCCCTCAGCAGCTCTGTGCGTTCTCCATACAACGCTTCCTCGTCACTTCCTGCCTCCGGGCAGGCAAACGATGTCGGATACAGTGCCCACCGATGGTGGGCGTGGTAACAGGAGCCGTCGTCCGTCATCGCGAACCCGAGCGGCCACATCGGTGTTCGGACATAGGGAGGGGATGCGATGGCTGGTTACCTTCAGGTCGATATCGATGTTCTGGCCGAGACAGTGCGATCACTTCGCGATGCCGAGCAGGTGCTGGGCGATGCGATGAAAGCGCTTGCGAACGGCGGACACGGCGAGCTCGGCACAGCAGCGCTCAATGAAGCGGCCGACAGCTTCCAGCGGCGGTGGCGTTTCGGGATCGAGCGCATCTGTGCGGCAGCCGCGGCGACTGCCGAGGGTGTGTCGAAGTGTCATGATGCCTACTTGGCCCTCGACGCCTCCTTCGCGAATGCGCTAGGACGAGCCGGGAACGTTGTTGATGGGCAGGTGCCTTCCGGCGTCGGTCAGCAGGGTGATGCCCGGTGAGCGTGCACCCCTACCCGAACCTCGGATTCAACCCTGTTCCAGGAATACCGGATGAGGTAGCTAGTCTGCGCGGCCGAATCGATACGGCACGGCACAGCGTCACGGAAACCAGAAGCCTGCTGACTCGCTTGCTCGACAACGAGGATGTGTGGAAAGGCGATGCGGGCAACGCGTTCCGGATGAACTTCGATGCCACCCTGGCCGGCGATTTGGGCTATGCCCAGCGATCATTGGAGCAGGCTGTCGATGTGCTGGGTGAATGGCACACCAGCTCGGTCAGCTACCACGACACCGCGAAGGGGCTGGAGCAGGAAGCGGCCGACGCACGCGCTCGGCACACGCACGCGGTGGCCGCGCTGCAACAAGCCAGGTCGAATCCTGATCTGGGCTTGGCGAACATGCAGTTCACCGACCCCGACGAGCTGCGTGCCGCGCAGATCCGGCTGAACAACGCCATCGCTCGAGTCAACGCCGCCGTGGTGACTGTCAATGACTGGCAAGGCAATATCGACGCGATCATTCGCCGAGCGCGCGATCTCGAAAGCATCCACAGCGCCCACTCCGGCCGCATTGCCGCGGCACTGGACGCCGCGGCAAAGAATTTCGCCCCCAGCCCACCGGACAAGAGCATCTGGGATCGGATCACCGACGCGATAGCAGCGGTCGGCGAATGGATCGACGAACACCGCGAAGGGCTGCATGAGGCTCTGGCTAACATCGCGGCAGTTACCGGCTTGCTCGCCGTGATCACTCCACCGCCGTTCAGCGCGATCGCTTTGGGAATAGCGCTGGTCACAGGTGCCGGTGCGTTGGCACTGGATCTCACCGACACGGAAATGCGTGACGACTTGATGCACGGCAGCCTGCAGGAGCGTGTCAGCGCTGGTTTGACCATCTCCGGTGATGCCCTTGGCCTGATTCCTGGTGTCGGTGCGCTGGGGAAGGTCGGCAAGGTTGCGGTGCTCGGCGACTCGGTTGGCGATGTCGGCCGTTTCGAGGGCATGGCCCGTGCGTGGTCCGAGGCAGCGCACAGTCCGGGGTTCGTCAATCAACGCTTGGTCGACCACAACGTCGGCGGGATAACGGACATGCTGGCGAGCACCGGAGCCACGAACGGAGTGCACAGACTGTTGCAGGCGACTGGAGTCGACGGCAAGCACAGTGTGGCCGATCCAGCCATGGCGCTGACCGTTCTCAAGCGTGCCAGGACTGCCGTCGGCGCCCTTGGTGGGACGGCACTGGACCACACTTTCGGGGATTGAGGACCGCGTGGACACCATGGATAACAATCGACCACGCGTTCCGCGCCATGCCATTTCGGTCCAGATACCGCCCGGCTATCACGAACTGCCGCTGACCGATATCGATACTGCCGTACGAGCTGCGGAGCCGGTCGTACGGCAAGCCATAACCGGCGCACTGCGGGAAAGTGTTCCGGCGACGCTCGCTACTCTCGAATTCTTGCTCGGCGCACTCGCGGCGGGAAATGCGGTCTACTGCGGAATCGGTATGCACCGCAGCAGCGATGACCAGCCGGTCACCTCTTGGCTGACGATTTCTTGTCTGGATGCCGGCGAACCACGGAATCCTCGTTTGGTGATCCTCGAGCTGAGCCAAGCCAAACTTCGCGAGGAGATTTACTGGCGAATCGAGCCGGTGGAGATCAGTGGGCGTCCGGTGCTGTTCACCGAAGCGATCCGTCGTTATTCAGCGCCCGATCTGCCCGTTGTTCCGGAAAACAGTGAGGACGTGTCCGTGTTCCAGATAGAAGCACTGATTCCCTCGACTGAAGGCAGGACGGTGGCAGTCGTCGAAGTCGCGACGGCCGCTGTGGAAGAGGGCCCGGAATTCGCCCCGATGCTGTTCGAGATAGCCGCTTCCCTAGAATTCGAGATATCGGCATCCGGAGGATGGAGTCTGAACCTATGAATGCGGAAATCGGTGCCGATCACAGTCATATATTGACGCCGCCGCCCGGACCCGCAGTGAAATGGGCTCCGACCCGAGCCGCGTTATCTCGCAATTGGCTGCTGCGCTGGCCGCTGCTGCTCAGCTCCTTGGCATGCGGCCCCCTATTTATTGTGATGCTGGATAAGTTAGATCACCCCGGCATACTGGGAATGGAGAGGCTCGGCGGACTAGCGGCCAATTTTGTTGGTATGTATTTTGTCATCGGAGCAATGTTCGGCGGTACATTCTTGTGGATCAATCGCCGCAGGCGCAAGGCTCTCTTCCGGAATCCCTGGAAGGTATGGCCGATCCGCTACATCTCCGGAGGACGATATGAGTGGATTGATCTGCTCGACCCGAACGGGGAGACCATCTCGACCCTGCTCCTGAGCACATGGCCGAAGGATCTGGGCAAGTTGGTCAACCACAACACGACAGAGGTGTGGTTTGCGGGTGATCTGTCGAAGTACGGTGTCGTCTCCCGTCCCGGAGGTCGTGATATGCGCTATGCGTACGTTTCGCGAGTGTATAAACCGCCACGGTTCTCTTTCCGAGAGCAGCGCGGCGATTCCACGTTCGGGGGACGCCACGCCGCCGACTGAATTCGGCCACGATCCGCCGCGGCGGGGATGATCCCGGCCGGGCGGATTCGCGGGTGCCGGTTCGTGGTGGTTCAGGCAGGGGTCAGTGTGACCGGAACCCCATTGAACACGGCATTGCCGGAGGGGATGTCGATCACCGAATCATCGGTGAGCGCATTGGCATTGACGCCTGCGTTGGCGCGGGCGACGGTTTGTGTACTCTCGGTGTGGCCCCAGCCGTGTGGCAGGCTCACCACGCCGGGCATGATGGTATCGGTCGGCTCCAGCGCTACTGTCAGCGTTCCGGCGGTGGATTTCACCACAGCTCGGTCGCCGAGGCCGAGGCGCGTTATGTCGGCCGGATTGATCTGCAGGGTGCAGCGGTTGGACCCGTCTACCAGCGGTGCGATGTTGTGCATCCAGCTGTTGTTGGAGCGCAGGTGCCGCCGTCCGATCAATACCAGTTCCGGTGCTGTGGCGGTGAGTCGTTCCCGCAGTCGTGCTACATCGTCGAGGAGTGGCCGAGGCGCCAAGTCCACCAGTCCGCTCGCGGTCCGCAGCACGTCGGGCAGGCGCGGCTGTAATGGTCCGAGGTCGATACCGTGCGGATTGTCCAACAGTGTGCGCAGCGAGAGGGTGCCGCCATTCCATTCGCCGTACGGCCCTAGACGCAGCATCAGGTCGATGCGCTGCTCGGTGCTGTCCGCGCCGATGAGTTCGTCACGCCGATCGGCTAGCCCCGCTTTGTGCAGCGTTCCCGCGATGACGAGTTCATCCGCGGCGGTGAGCGGGTCGATACCGTCGGAGCCATCGTGCGGCCTGCCGGTCGCCGCCGTGGCGAGTCGGGCCAGGATAGCGGGCTCCGATGGACGATCGCCCAGCGGCACCAGTGGCCGCGAATAGCGGGCATAGTTGCGCACGGCGAATCGCAGTAGCGCGACATCGTAGTGTGGCGACTGGATAGCACGCGGCGGCGGCAGAATCACATCGGCGTGTCTGGTGGTTTCGTTCACGTACCGGTCCACGCTCACCATGAACTCCAGTTGGGCGAACGCGGTGTCCAGACGCGTACCGCTCGGTGCGGACAGCACCGGGTTCCCGGCGACTGTTACCAGAGCGCGGATTCGGCCTTCGCCCAGTGTGCAGATCTCGTCGGCCAGTGTCGCGATGGGAAGTTCTCCCATGACCTCGGGCAGCTCGCGGACTCGGCTGGTCCAGCGGCCGGTACGGAACGGCCTGCTGCGCAGGATGCCGCCTGCTGCCGCAGTGGCGAACATCGCCCCGCCGGGGGAGTCCAAGTTACCGGTCAATGTATTGATCGCATCGACGAGCCACTGGGTTATCGTGCCGAATTCTGCTGTGCAGGTGCCGATTCGGGCGTATACGGCGGCGGATGGCGCCGCGGCGAGCTCTCGGGCCAGTCGTACCGTCGTCGACGCGGGCACGCCGGTACGGGTCGCCACGGTTTCTGGATCGAATAATTCTGCGGTCGAACGTAATTCGTCCAGTCCGGTGGATTCGACGCGGAGATCGGTCAGTTGTTCGGCGAACAGTGTGCGCACTATGCCGAACAGCAGATACGCGTCGCTGCCCGGACGGATGAACAGATGCTCGTCGGCCGATTTCGCGGTGCGCGTTACCCGAGGATCGACCACCACGAAGCGACCGCCTCTACGCCGCAGCTTCTTCAACCTGCCAGGGAAGTCCGGCGCGGTGCACAGCGAGCCATTGGATTCCAGTGGATTGGCCCCGAGCATCAGCAGGTAGTCGGTACGGTCCAGATCGGGTACCGGCACGGTCATCGGGTCGCCGAACATCAGCCCACTGGACACCTGCTTGGGCATTTGGTCGGCGGTGCTTGCCGAATAGATGTTCCTGGTGCCCAGCGCGCGCAGTAGCATCGGCACATACAATGTGCCCGCTATGGTGTGCGCATTCGGATTACCCAGATAAACCCCGGCGGATTGGTTTCCGTATTCGGCTACGATGGCGGGAAAGCGTTCGGCGATGTAGTCGAAGGCTCCTTCCCAGGAAGCGGCATGCCAGGTGCCGGTCGCGCGGTCGCGGATCAATGGCTCGGTCACCCTATCCGGGTCTTCCTCGAGCCGACCGAAGCTTGCTCCCTTGGGACACAGGAAGCCCTTGCTGAAGGGATCGTTCCGGTCACCGCGCACCGAGATGACGTGATCATCGGCGTCCATGGTGAGTTCGAGTCCGCAGACCGCCTCACAGAGTGGGCAGGTGCGCAGCAGAGTGCGGGATGGTGTGTTCTGGGCCATACCCCATCTTCGCGTCCAGAGCGGGGACTGGAAAGAGAATGCGTGATGCTCTCGCTGTCGGTCGAATGGCATCCATCGGCATCGCGGCCGGGTCCGCAGCGCGGACCCGGAAACTGTTTGTCAGTAGGTCGGGGGGTGTGTCACCCGCGGTGAGCAGCAGGTGGACACAACTCGACAATGTGGCCTTCAGCAGGCGATGGTCAGCTTTGCCCGAGCCGTTGTAGTGGCGCGCACGGCCGCGGCTATCGCGACAACCGGCGGCACCCAGCGAGCCTCGGCCGGTGCGATGCCCCAGCAGGCGGATCCGGCCGACAACTGGGTGGGCGGCAGCGGAATGCCCATGCCGTGGGTGTAGACAGTGGCGCCCGCCTCCCGCAGCGCCTGAAGTGCCATCGCGGCTTTGCGGACACCAGTGACCAAGTGAATCTCGCGGCGCTGTGCGCCAGGGATCTCGATCACAGGTCCGGACAGATTGTTCGTGCGCAGAAAGCGGCGCACTTCGTCGGCGAGTTCGCCGGTGACTTCGATGCCGGACACGGTGTCATCGGTGATCAGGCTGAGACCGTTGGCCGTTTCGGCGACCGCCCATCCGCGCTGAGCGTAGACCTGCGCAGCGGCGGTCTTCTCAGCCGCCGAGACGGAAGTCGGAAACGTGGTGCGCACTGTTTTCTCCATTCCCCGGTAGATCTCTGGATCCTGCGTCCATGGGCCGTATCGCCGAGAGTGGCCGGGAGTGTTACGTGATCCGCGAAATAAATTGCAGAGTGTTGTTTACGTCTCATTTTCGATGGCGTTCGATCATGCGCCCCGCGCCGAGCAGCGGTCCGTAGTTGTTGCCACTCAGCTGCTTTCGACTATGGATCCGACCGTTCATCGGTCGTCGCGGTGGTGCTGATGTGGCCGATATTGCTCCAGTGAAGGCATCCCGATCGCGTGCCTCGGGCCGGCCCAGGCCGATCGTGTTGTGACGGGTGTCGATGGCACTCGGTGTGCTCGCCGCGTTACTCGGGGCGCCGCTCGGTTCGACCGTTGCGGCCGAGCCGGTCGACCAGCTCTCCGAAGATGTTCGGGCGGTGCAGTTCTGGCGTTTCCGCAAACGCAGCCGCGCAGGTAGATAGCGGGAAACTGGCACGAGGTTACAGTTTGGCACAAATGCGCCACTCTCTTATATGAGACAACCATAGTTGCCGGTGTCGATTTCGCTGTGAACAATGCTGTTCGGATACCCGGATAGCAACACAGATGTCCGGAACAGGTCGGCCGCGCCGCCGATCGGGCGTAGCTAGCCCGGCTGGGGTGCGGCAAAAGGAGGGGGAAGCATGGCTTTACCGCAGGGAACGACCGGATCGACTATGCCGCGGCGGCAACTGGGCCGCCGACTACGTGATCTGCGCAACCGCGCTGGTATGACCACGCGAGTGGCCGCGCGGCAGTTGGAGTGGTCGGAGGCGAAGATCTGGCGGATCGAGACCGGGCAGACCTCGCTGCGCGGTCTCGACGTCGAGGCGATGTGCAAGATTTATAGCGCGCCGCCCGAACTGCTCGAACCGCTCACTGCGTTGGCTCGCGACACCAAGGCCAAGGGCTGGTGGACTGCCTACAGCGACGTGATTCCGGAGGGCTTCGAGGTTTATATCGGGCTGGAGGAAGCAGCGAGCCGGCTGTTCTCTTATGAGAACGAACTCGTGCCGGGCCTGTTGCAGACTGAAGGTTACGTTCGCGCGGTACTCGCGGCGGCGCATCCGGAGCTATCCGCTGATGAAGTGGACCGCAGGGTGCAACTGAACCAGGCGAGACAGCTACAGTTCACCCGCGCCGATATACCGTTGCGCTTGGATGTGCTGATCAGCGAAGCGGTGTTGCGTAGGCGCGTCGGTACCGCGTCGGTAGTCGCCGAACAGCTCAGCCAGTTGCAATGTATGTGTGAGCTACCGAACATTCGAATTCGTTTGGTGCCAATGGATTGTGGCTATCACGACGGTATGGGTTCGGGCCGATTCGTTCTGTTGGAGTTTCCCGAGGCGGATTCCAGCAATCTGTCTGAGCCGCCGGTGGTGTGCGTGGATTCCCTCACCGGGCCCCTCTATATCGACAAAGAGCATGAGGTCGCGCGCTTCCACGAGGCGCTGACAAGCATCGAGGCGGTAGCTGTCGATGCGAACGCCGGGCTCGAAAACGCGCTCAAAGCGCTCTGATCAGAGCGGCCGGGCACGAGTCAGCATGTTGGCCTGCCCGGCAGCTCCCAGGTGTCGCTCAGGACGGACCGATGGGTGGGCAGGGCCTGTTCGTAGACCTCGCGCCCTTTATCGGTCAAGCAGACATACACTGCGCGGCGGTCGTCGGGGCACATGGTGCGCTGCACTAAGCCGTCGCGCTCCAACCGGGCCACAGCCCGCGACAGTGCGCTCTGGCTCAGGTAGCTGTCGCTTGCCAAATCGCTCATGCGGTACTTGCCGCAGTTCGCGTCGACCAGCCGATCCAAGGTCTCGAACTCGCTGAGCCCGATACAGTGCTGCTCCTGCAGTGTTTTTTCGAGTGCGCAACTCACTGTCGCGTGCCGGTAGAGCAATTCGCGCCACTGCTCGACCAGTCCGTTCGGCGCAACGGTGCGCCGGGCTGGGGGTGTAGTGGACTGCTTCGGCATGGCCCCATCGTAATAGTCCCAATAGACAATGCGTATGCATTAAATGCATTTGCACTTAATGCATACGCATGTAGTGTCGTGCGCATGACTTCAACGGCAACGCTCCCGGCCGCTGGGACGAACGATCCGACAAGATGGTCCGGTCGACTATGGGGCATGCTGCTCACGCTGTGCATCGTGCTGTTCATGGATGGTTTGGACGTGTCCATGATCGGCATCGCGCTACCGTCCATCGGCGCGGATCTCGAACTGTCGACTGCCACATTGCAATGGCTGGTCAGTGGTTATGTACTCGGTTATGGCGGGCTGTTGCTGCTCGGCGGGCGTACCGCTGATCTACTCGGTCGGCGCAAGGTTTTTCTGGTCGCACTCGTGGTCTTCGCGCTCGCCTCGCTGGCCGGTGGTTTGGTCAACTCTGGTCCGCTGCTGATCCTCACCCGCTTCCTCAAGGGCCTAGCTGCCGCATTCACCGCACCTACCGGCCTGTCTCTCATCACCACCAACTTCGCGGAGGGGCCGGCCAGGAACAAAGCCCTGTCCATCTATGTGGTATTCGGCGCGGGCGGCTACTCGTCGGGACTGCTGTTCGGTGGCCTGATGACGAGTATCGGCTGGCGCTGGACATTCCTGCTGCCGGTGCCGATCGCGCTTGCCGCGCTGGTTGCCGCCTACATCCTGGTGCCGAAGGATCGGCCTACCGGGGAGGGTGGGTACGACCTGCTCGGCGCCCTGTTGTCGACAGCAGCCATGCTGCTGTTGGTCTACACTGTAGTCACGGCGCCGGATGCCGGTTGGGCTTCGGCGCGCACCAGTGGTTCGTTCCTCGCTGTCGCGATCCTGTTCGGCGCGTTCGTCGCGGTCGAGCGGCGAGTGCGTTATCCGCTGGTGCGTCTAGGCATTCTGCGTAAGCCCTCGTTGATCCGCGCCAGTCTGGCGATTGTCGCGGTGGCGGGTTCCTATTTCAGCTGGCAGTTCATTGTGACCTTGTACCTGCAGGACACCCTGGGTTGGACACCGCTGAAGCTGGCGATGGCGTTGCTTCCGATCGGTCTGCTGGTCGTATTGTCGGCATTCTTCTCGGACAAGTTGGTCGACCGGTTCGGTACCGGACCGGTGATCGCGGTCACCACGGTTGTCATGTCTATCGGCTACGTGCTGTTCTTGCGGTTGGACACTGCTCCGTCCTATCTGGCGATGCTGTTGCCCGCAGTGCTGTTGATCGGCATCGGCTGGGTTGGGTTCCCAGCTATCAACATCCAAGCGACCAATGGTATCGATAACGAGGAGCAGGGGTTGGCGGCTGGAGTGCTACAGACCGCGATGCAGGTCGGCGCGGCCATCGTGCTCGCGATGACTACCGTGATCATCTCTTCTGGTGCACATACCGATCATTCTGCGACCGGGATGCTCGATACCTACCGGCCCGGCCTCCAGTTCGTCATGGGTGTGTCCGTTGTAGGCGCACTTGTGGCTTTGTCGGCCTTCGTTCCCACGCGTGGCACGCGTAAAGAGCGAACCGCGGAGCGGGAATTCGAACTCGCCGATTGATTGCGGGACCTGCCCGCGATATCAGCCGCTTATCCCCTCGGACAGTTCGGTTTCGCGGGTTCCTGCTCGGATGCTTTGAATCCATCGCCGCCCATCGTGCGTGCGGTGGGTACGCCTCGCCTTGCTGGATTCCGGTGGATACAAAGTGAATACGCCGACATCGTCGTGGAGCTCGGAGTGGCTGCACGGCGATGTCGTCGCTGACACGCCGTGTTTCTGACGCGGATGCTGTGTCTCGGTTCGGAGAACTTCGTGTACTCGTTCCAGCTCGGTGGGTGCGCAACCGGCGCAACTGGGAAAACAGGTGTATCGAATGTTCCTGCGGCTGTCGGTGAATAGCGTAGGATCGCCGGGCGGGCGGCAGCGGTGCACCCGGTCGGATCGTATCGTCGGGGCTCGGCGGGACGGCACGGACTGGACCCGTTAAAGTCACAGCACAACCGTAGAACGTGCACAGAAGGATATCGGCCACCGAGACTCGGTCTTGCTAAGGCATTGGCGATCGAATACTGTCCAGCCAGCGCATTGTCGACAGTGGCGTGCTCCTGTTCGTGTCGGAAGTCGGGTCCGGTGCGATGGTGAGCGCACTGGCACAACATCAACAGCGCGATAGAGCGAGCAGCAGAAAGAGAGCAGTATTCATGCGTTTCGGCAGGGCGGCCGCGCCTAAAGGAACGGAACCGGTGCGACGAAACAGCCTGCGGGGCTGGCGTACCCGAGTTCTAGCTCTGGGCGCGGCGGCATTCGCGATACCGATCGCGGCCTCTACGGTGAACCCGGCCGTCACGCTCGCAGCCCCGATACATAGTCCGGCTCTTCGCGCGCCTGCGGGAGGCTACGAGGAGCTGATGGTTCCTTCGGCCATGGGGCCGGTGAAAGTCCAGGTGCAGTGGGCGAAACATGGTGGTAGCGCAGCGATCTACCTGCTCGACGGACTCCGTGCGCGCGACGATCGCAACGCATGGTCGTTCGAGACCAATGCGATGCAGATGTTCGCCAATGACAACGTCACGTTGGTTATGCCGGTCGGTGGTCAGTCCAGCTGGTACGCCGACTGGCGTAGGGCCAGTAACACTAATGGTCAGAAGTACACTTACAAGTGGGAAACATTCCTGACCGACGAGCTTCCGCGTTTCTTGGAAGGTTACGGAGTTTCGCGGACGAACAACGCGGCTGTCGGACTGTCGATGAGCGCTCCGGCCGCGCTGCGTCTGGCCGCATTGCACCGCAATCAGTTCAAGCATGCTTCAGCTTTCTCCGGTCCGCTGAACTGGGGTGCGCCTGGCATGCGTGAGGCCATGCGCGTGATGATGATGGACGCGGGCCGCTTCAACGTCGACTCGATGGCGGCTCCGTGGAGTTCGCAGTGGCTCCGGATGGATCCGTATGTGTTCGCTCCTGAGCTGCGTGGCACCCCGCTCTACATCTCGGCCGCGAGCGGCCTGCCCGGCAGGTACGATCATCCGAATTCCGCGATCGGCGTGTTCAATACAGCTAATGCCATGGGGATCGAGGCGATCTCGCTCGTGACGACCCGCTCCTTCCAATCACGCCTCAACAAGCTCGGCATCCCCGCTGTCTACGACTTCCCGGCGACGGGTACGCACAGCTGGAAGTATTGGGAAGAGCAGCTGGGCAAGGCTCGGCCGTACATCCTGAACGCTCTGCACAGCAGCTGAGAGTTCTGTACCGAAGCCGGCCACCCGAGCGGGTGGCCGGCTTTATCTATATGCCGGTGGACTGTGGGCGGCGGGCAGTTGGTCATGGGAAGCCGAGATGGTCGCCGCAGGCTATGGTTCCGGCAGTGCAGTGAGCTTTGCCGATTTGTGGCAAGTGTTCAAGGCGCGGCGAAAACAAGAAATATGATCACACCATCGTCATAGAATCCGGACAAATCAAAGGCAAGTGATTGTTGTCACAAGCCCCTTTTTGCTGCCGCAGCCTGCAGCGTTTGACAGTGTGGGAAGGTGCTGCTGCACTGAGATCGGCGTGTGAGGGTGCATTCGGACGTCCTCGATGAAGTTCGCGGAGGTGCCCATTGGGCTGGCTTTGGGGGCATTCTGCTGCATTGGATTGTGATTTCACGAACCTGTTGTCCTCGGCATGAGAATGCATGTGATCTCCATCTATTCCAGGTAGTCGCGATGGTGCGTATCTCTACGGGTCCGGTCGTGATCGGAAAAGAACGCAGTAGGCGTACCGGCCTTGGGTCCGGGCGATGGAGATTTCGTATATTTCCTATTCCGGTCAGTTTGCTCGACGGATTCTGTCGGGTATTCGCAACTTTAGGGCTTGCTGAATGAGGTTCGTTTCTATTCTTTTTCTTCACGGCGGTCCCTGGCCGTAACATGATCATGCGTTGGGCGGCCCCGACCGCTGGACTGTGTGCCATGGCCGACATCCTTTCGAGCCGTCGCCGCACAGCCCCAGCAAGGCCAAAGCTGATATAGCAACGGGAACGGCGGCGTGGTCGCGGTGGCGGACACGGTTGTTCGGGACACCAGCACTCGCCGCGCCCACCCGTGTCCGCACCGGCCAGACGGGCCGGGATCTCGACGGTACGGACAGTGCTGCACCGAAGGTCGGATATAGACAGTTACCGGGACATGTGTGGACGGCAACGCCGTTCGCCTACCCGAAATCATCACCGCCATCCATCGCCGCGAGTCGCATTCCGAAACAATGACGAAGCAACCGTGCGTGCTGTTCTGCAGCGGCCCGATAGTGTGCTCAGCCCTGAGCATTTCAGCGTGATCGCCGCGGATTGGGGCCCGAAGTCGCAGCGCATCGAGGCCGCGGCTCGCGCACTGCGACTCGGCCTGGACAGCTTCGTCTTCCTGGATGACAATCCGGTCATTGTGGCGCAGGTTCGCTCGACGCTGCCAGAGGTGCTCAGCGTCACTTGTCCGGCCGAAGCACAGCTGCCGCAGTTCCTCTGAGTTGTGCTACGAGCTGCTCTCGGAACGGTACCCGCAGCTCGATGTGCGGTACGCAGTGGTTCCCGGCTACGGCCATCTGGACGCCATCATCGGGCGCGGTGTCGCACTCGATGTGTTCGGTCATATCCTGCACTTTCTCGACGAACACCGCTGAGGTGGCGGGTCAGCGTCGAGCTGATCACGCCCGCCATGAGGGGGCCGCAGCATCCTTGGCGGAGCGAGTGAATTCGAGTGATCTGCCATCGCGGCCTACGGTCGGCCACTCGATTGCCAAATCGGTATCGAAGGCATCGATTGCGTGGTCGTATTCGGGCGAATACTCGAGCGAGCACAGATATAGAAGAGTTGAGTCGTCCTCGAGAGAAAGAACCGCGTGCCCGAGTCCTTCGGACAGATACATCGACCTACGATGAACATCGTCGAGTACCACGCTGTCCCAACGGCCATATGTCGGAGAGCCGGGTCGTAGATCGACGACTACATCGAGTAGTGCGCCGTGTGCGCAGGTCACATACTTCGCCTGGCCCGGAGGGTCGGCTGTGTAATGGATTCCGCGCAGGACGCCCGCAGCGGAAACCGAGCAATTGACCTGATGTAAATCGAACGGCCGCCCGACCACCTTTTCGAATATAGTGGATTTGAACGCCTCGACGAATACGCCGCGTTGATCTTCGAACCTCGTCGGTGTGAACTCCCAGGCGCCCTGGATCGCCAGTTCGCGCACCCGCATGGTCATGAAATCAATCTCCTGTGCCTCATGTTGCTGTTGCGTCAACTTTCGCCGAGCAGGCCGAGTAGATAGTTGCCATAACCGGACTTCAGGAGTGGTTTGGCCAGGGCTCGCAACTGTTCGTCATCGATGAAGCCCTGCAACCAAGCGATCTCCTCGGGCACGTTGATCTTCAGACCTTGCCGTTGTTCGATAGTACGAACGTAGTTGGCGGCGTCCAGTAAGGAGTCGAACAGGCCGGTGTCGAGCCAGGCGGTACCGCGGGGCATCACCTCGACCTGTAGCTTTCCCTTGTCGAGGTAGGCTCGGTTGATGTCGGTGATCTCGTACTCGCCCCGTGCCGAAGGCCGTAGTGTACGGGCGATCTCGACCACCTCGTTGTCGTAGAAATACAGGCCGGGAATCGCATAGTTCGATCGGGGTCGAACTGGTTTCTCCTCGATAGAAATCGCTTTGCCGTCGCTGAATTCGATAACGCCATACGCGTTGGGATCGGCCACTCGATAGGCGAATACCGCGCCACCGTCGATACCGTGGAATCGGTGCAGGCTGGTGCCGAGGCCGGGGCCGTGGAAGATGTTGTCGCCCAAGATCAATGCGACGCTGTCGGATCCGATGTGTTCGGCTCCGAGTACAAAGGCTCGAGCGAGGCCGTTCGGCTTCGGTTGTACCGCATACTCGATCGAGATACCGAACTGGTTTCCAGCGCCCAGTAATCGACGGAATGCGGCAGAATCTTCGGCAGTCGTGATGATCAGTATTTCGCGTATTCCGGCCATCATTAGTGTGGAGAGAGGATAATAGATCATAGGCTTGTCGTAGACAGGGACCAGCTGTTTGCTTACCCCGCGGGTGATCGGATAAAGCCTGGAACCGGTACCACCGGCCAAGATGATTCCTCGCACGGCCTCAGTCTCGCAGCCGTGGCCTCCATTAGCGGCATAGGGGTCGACTGTGGCTGACCAGGCGGCGCCGGTGGTCGATCGGCTGAGCGAAGATTCCGACTGGTGCACAAAATCATTACAAAGGTTTAGCCGTTCGGCGTGCCGGGCGATTGATAGTGCATGGATCACGTTCATGTGATGTACTGCACACCACTTGGGTTCGATCCATGCGCCGGAATGCGTGATCACCAGCGCCGCGGGCACGTCGTGACGGTACACAGCGTGAGATGTCAGCGCCGACTCTCTTCCCGGGTTCAGCCTGGTCGGGATCGGCGCGCCACTGGGAGGTAGGTGCGCTATGGCAGCGACCACAGTCGGCAGTAGGGCTGTCGTAATGAATCCCGATGGTCCTAGCGCTTCGGCCCAGCTGTTGCTCGCGGCCTGCAGTGGCGTGGTGCGGCCGATGCTGCGGGTAGCGCCGATCACCCGCGCCACCATCCCGGTCGGGGCCTGCACCGTCGACAGACTGGCCCGGCTGCGACCGAGTCCGCAGGGTATCGAACGCGAGCAGGTCGCTCTCGACGGCTTCCGTATGGAGATCGTGCGGCCAAGGGGGGCAGCACGCGCGCTGTGTCATGGTGCGCTGCTCTATCTGCACGGTGGTGGCTTCGCCATCTGCGGCACCCGCAGCCATCGTCCGATCGCGGCGAGCCTGGCCCGTCGCACCGGACTCCCGGTGGTCAATGTCGAGTACCGCCAACTGCCCGGCACCCGTATCACCCAGTCGGTCCAGGACTGCCTGACTGCCTATCGCTGGCTGCTGAGCCACGGCGGGAATCCGGGAAAGATCGTTTTCGCGGGTGATTCAGCGGGCGGATATCTTGCGTTCGCGACTGCGTTGCGTGCGCTGGAGTCAGGGCTTCCTGCCCCGGCTGGGTTGGTCGGCCTGAGTCCGCTGCTCGACCTGGACTACAACGCGAAGCGGGATTACGCACGTAGGATACGTGACCCATATGTCCCATTGTCGGCGCTGGCGGCAGTGGTACGCATCGGGGCTGAAGTCGACGGCATGCTCGACCCAGGGCTCTCCCCGGTGAACGCGGAACTAGCCGCACTTCCTCCTGTGCTTTTGATCGCCGCCGAGGAGGAGTTGCTGAGGTTCGACTGCGAGTTGATGGTTCAGCGCCTGACTGCGGCGGGTGTCCCGAACGCATTGGAGTTGTGGCGCGGCCAAGTGCACGCCTTCATGAGTATCGTGCCGAACCTGCCGGAGAGCAGGTCAGCCCTGTCCCGCGCGGCGCGCTTCGCGCGGGCCTGTTGTACCGAGGGCCACGAGGCTCGGACGGCTTGATCGTCCGGGTTGTCCAGGCGAGCCCCGCCCCGCGTCCGGCCGGGACGGGGCTCGCGTCTGTGCGGGCTCGGCGGATCCACGTACAGTCGTCAGGGTGCGATTGCTCGTCACCGGCGGCGCTGGGTTCATCGGCGCGAATTTTGTCCAGCAGACTATATCCGACCATCCCGAGACGATCCTCACAGTTCTGGATGCCTTGACCTACGCGGGGAACCGAGCATCCCTCGATCCAGTGGCCGACCGCATCGATTTCGTGCACGGCGATATCGCTGACCTGGATCTGGTCGACGAACTGGTCAGTGGTGTCGATGCGGTGGTGCACTTCGCCGCCGAGTCACACAACGACAATTCCCTCGCCGAGCCGTGGCCTTTCGTGCAGACCAACATTGTGGGCACCTACTCGCTCCTCCAGGCGGTGCGTCGCCATGCTGTGCGATACCACCATGTGTCGACCGACGAGGTGTTCGGTGATCTGACGCCACAAGACCCGGCGTTCACCGAGACCACACCATACAGTCCCTCCAGCCCCTATTCCTCGACCAAGGCGTCGAGCGATCTACTGGTGCGTGCCTGGACCCGATCGTTCGGCGTGCGGGCCACGATCTCCAACTGCAGCAATAACTACGGGCCCTATCAGCACGTGGAGAAGTTCATCCCGCGCCAGATCACCAATCTGATCGATGGTGTCCGGCCTCGGCTCTATGGTTTGGGTGACCAGGTGCGCGACTGGATTCACGTCGACGACCACAATCGTGCCGTGTGGACCATCCTGCAACGCGGTCGGATCGGACAGACCTACTTGATCGGCGCCGACGGAGAAATCGACAACAAGTCGGTGGTGCGGGCGATTCTGGCGGAGTTCGGCCGAGATCCCGAGGATTTCGATCATGTCACCGACCGGCCCGGTCATGATCGACGCTACGCGATCGATGCGTCGCTGCTGCGCGGCGAACTCGGCTGGCAGCCGCACTATGCGGATTTCCGCGCCGGGCTGGCGACGACCATCCAGTGGTATCGGGACAACGAATCCTGGTGGCGGCCGACAAAGGCCGATACCGAGCGTGCTTACCGGATCGCGGGCGAACAGACGCTCAGCGCGACAGAAGACTGAAGGCGCGCTGCCGCATCAAGATCTCACGCCGCCAGCCGGTGAACCCCATATGCTCGGCGAGCATCAGCACAATGAACAGCACGTAGGTGGGTTCGCACAGTGGTCACAACAGCGTAGCCCCCAGCAGGGCCCTGACTTCCCCACTGCGCGCCCGCTGTCGGGTATCGCAGTAGACCAGAGAGCAGCCGCACGGCATCGATATCGGCGAAGACGGGGCGTACTGCATTGCCCTTGGCTTGCTCCTGGTGCACGATCCCGCCGCCCGAGCGGGCTCGCTCCGTGGTCTGGTCGGTGCTCAGATTGTCATAGACATGGACGACTATTCCCCGAACTTGTGGTCCGCAGGTCGGCGATGACCTCGGTGATCACGGCCTCTTCATTATGGCGCGGGACTACGGCGGCGATGTGGAGCTCAGTGGAATCCACCGAGACAACACTCATGATCGGTGGTTAAGGTGGGAACACGAGGAGGGCACAGGGAACTCGCAGCTACCTGGCCCCAGGCCGACCTGTTCGACGCCGGACTCCTTTTCCTGCCTGTTCGCCGAGTAACGCGGGGTCGGGGTCTTCGGTCGTACCCCGGCATGTCGCATAGCGGACATGTGTGCGGGCCGGTTGATATCCTCACCCCGGCCGAAAGGCATCCAGGGGCCCGTTCGTCCCGTCCGGCACAATGAGAATTTCGAGGATTTCATGGATCCGTCGGCTACCGAGGCCGTTACCGAAGAAAAACAGCACTCGACGGTCATCGCACCTGCCGCATTGCGCGCTGATCACCGCGCACCGGACTGGCTTGTGCTTCAGCGCGGCATCTTCACCGGACCGTCGGCCAGGGTGAGTGACGAGCTCTATGCGGTTGTCAAAGGCGGCGCACATCGTGAGCGGCTGATGCTGCGGCTGGGCAAGGGGGCCAAGGCGCATACCAACACCTATTTCGGCCGGTTCGCCGCCAGTTATTGGCAGCGCTGGACCACAGTGACCGAAGTGCGAGTCACCATGGTGCTCGATGTCGCCGAGCGGGCGGTTATCCAACTGGTCGCTTCTGATATCGCAGGGCACCGTAGAATCATCGACACCGCACGGGTCGACAGCAGCGGACCGGTGACCTTGACCGCCCCCATCGACCAGTATGTCGACGGTGGCGCCTTGTGGCTGGAATTCGACGCCATCGGCGGTGCGCTCGCCATCACGGAGCTGACCTGGAGTGCCGCCGCACCGAGGCAGGTGCGGCCGGTCGCCATCGCCATCTGCACCTTCAACCGTGCCGCGGACTGCGCCGAGACGGTCGTCGCGCTCTCCTCCGATCCGATGGTCCTCGCGGCGATCGATGCGGTGTATATCGTCGATCAGGGCACCGATCTGGTCGAGAACCGCCCGCGCTACCAGGAGGTGACGCCGGTTTTCGGCGATAAGCTGCGCTATCTCCGTCAACCGAATCTGGGTGGTGCCGGTGGCTTCACTCGCGGACTCTATGAAGTGTCTGCGGTCAATGAGCATGCCGATGTCATTTTGATGGACGATGACATCCTGTGTGAGCCGGAGACGGTGCTGCGCCTCAACGCTTTCGCCAACCTTACGGTAGAGCCGACCTTGGTCGGTGCGCAGATGCTGTTTCTGCTCAACCCGGATTACCTCAACGTCGGGGCCGAAGACGTGCATCTGCACCAGCTACGTCACGGACAGCGAGTGCCGAAGGCGCTATCCAATACCAGCATGCTGAAAAAGAAGCAGGAACGCCGCGTCGATGCTGGTTACAACGCCTGGTGGACTTGTCTGATCCCGGCCGAAGTCGTCGCGAAGATCGGCCTTCCTGTCCCGATCTTCTTCCAGTGGGACGATGTGGAATACGGCATCCGGGCGCGGGAGAACGGATTCGTCACTGTCACGCTGCCCAACGCCGCGGTATGGCACGCGGACTTCTACTGGAAGGACTACGACGACTGGGCCCGCTACTTCAGCACGCGTAATTCGTTGATCGTCGGCTCATTACACGCAGAGCTGGACGCCAAAGAGATCACGCGCAAGCTGTGGCGCGAAATGGCCGAGCATCTGGTCGCGATGCAATACGGTCTGGTGCACACCACTTTGCAGGGTATCGAGGACTTCCTGAAAGGACCGAAGGTATTGCGGGACGGCGGTATCGCCGCGTTGACTGCCGCGCGTACCAGCCGGGGTGATTACCCCGAGACGATCAAGCATCCTGCCGCGGCACCGCCGGTCCGTTCGGCCGATATCCGAGTACGCCGCGCCGGAGGGACACCGAGCCGTGCGACGCTGGTGCTGTTCAAGCGTGCGATCGGTCAGTGGTTCGGGCGCACCCAGCCCGGCATTGTCGGGGTCACAAGGGAAGATGCGCACTGGTGGCATGTTTCGTTGTTCGACCACGTGGTAGTGACCGATGCATCGCAGTCCGGCATTCGGGTGCGCAAGCGCGACAAGGCCCGTGCCAAGCAGCTGCTTCGGCGCACACTGCGCACACTGCGCAGGTTGCGTCGTGAACTGCCCGCTGTGCAGGCGCAGTACCGCGCCGCCATGCCGGATCTGACCAGCCGCGCCAACTGGGAGCGGCTATACGGGATCGGCTCCGAATAACCTGTCGCACGACAACGGCACCAGTCGCACCCGTGGGAGCGAACGCGACTCGTGCCGCTGTGCGCTCAGAGGAACAAATCGGTGGTGAGCTCGCTGTCGCCTGGGACCACTCGGTATTTGTCCAGATCAGTGATGCCGTGGGTGGCTAAAATCTCATCATCGATGAAGAAGTTGCCATTGGTCTCCTTGCTAGGGGAAGTGAGCACCAGATAGGCGGCATCGGCATAGATATCGGGAGTGCGCGAAGTGGCGATCATCTGCTCGCCGCCGAGCAGGTTCCGCACTGCGGCGGTTGCGATGGTAGTACGCGGCCACAGGGAATTGACGCCGATCCCGTCGCCGGCGAGCTCCTCGGCCAGACCCAGTGTGGTCAATGACATCCCGTATTTGGCAATGGTGTAACCCAGTGCCATACCTGCCCATTTCGGGTCCAGGTTCAATGGTGGCGACAAGGTCAGGATATGTGGGTTGCGTCCGGCTTTCGCTGATTCGCGCAGGTGCGGGATGCTCGTCTTGGACAATAAGAAGCTGCCTCGGCAGTTGATGTCCTGCATCAGGTCGTATTTTTTCATCGCCAGCGCCTCAGTAGGCGACAAGTCGATCGCGGAGGCGTTGTTCACCACGATATCGATGCCGCCGAACCGCTCGACTGTCTGGCGCACTGCCTCGGCCACCGATTCATCGATGCGCACGTCGCCGACAAACGGCAGCACCTGCCCACCCGCCGCTTCTAGTTCCGCAGCAGCGGTGTGGATGGTGCCAGGAAGCTTGGGGTGCGGCTGATCGGTCTTGGCGATCAGGGTGATGTTGGCGCCGTCGGCCGCGGCGCGCTTGGCGATCTCCAAACCGATGCCGCGGCTGCCGCCGGACATGATCATCGTCCGGCCTGCGAGTGGCTTGGCTCCCGGTTCCGTCATTAGCCTGCTCCTTCATATGCGTCACAGGCAATCGCCCATGACTGTGCACACTTGCATCCCCAAGAGTAATGCCTACTGCTATGCAAACAGTTGCATATTAGCGGGGTCGGCGGTCATCGACATAGCACATGGCGTTGACCGCGCCGGGGCTGACAGCCCGTACCGCATCGAGCGGCAGAATCGATACCTCTGCGCGCCATCGCACCTGGAGTTCGATCGGCTGCACGCCAGCAAGACTCGATACCTGCTGCCGGGCAACCACTATCACCTCTAGGGTCCGGCCGGTGGCAGACATGGGCCACGAACGAAACCAGACCGGGAATTGTTGTGGAACCTTCACCAGGGATGCGTTGCGAAACAGCCACTGCGGGTGAGTCACTGGATACAGCAGTGGGACAACCACCTCGAAATCCGTTGCGGAACAACCACTTTTCCTGTTCGGAGGTCCACGATGGCGCCGGTACTCACCTCGCTCAACCCCAGCTTCGGTCCCGAATCCGGTGGAAACACGGTACAGATCTTCGGTAGCGGGTTCGCCGGCGCAGGCCCGTTGACGGTGCGGTTCGGGGCGACTGCGACCACGTTCACCATCGTCTCCGATACTCAGATCGATGCCATCGCTCCACCCGGTACCGGCACCGTCGAGATCACTGTCGCCGCCTTGCTGAACGGCACCAGCAATCCGCTGCCCTATACCTACAATGGTGCAGGCCTGCTGTTCTTCACGGATGGCATCTCTCTTGCCGGTAGGGTGTATTCGGTGCCGCGAACCGGCGGCACGCCGACCCTGCTGGCAACCGGCCTGAGTCAGCCCCTAGGTCTCGTCCGGGTCGGCGATCTTCTCTATCTCTGTGAGTTCGGGGCAGGCCGAGTGTCGACGGTGCCGATCACCGGTGGTACCGCGACCCCCTTGGTGACGGGTTTGTCACTTCCCCGAGATATCACTGTCTCCGGCAGCACCCTGTTCATTACCAACTCCGGCACTAGCCAGGTGGTGTCGGCACCGATCACCGGCACCGCCACCCCCACCGTGATCGCTACCAGTCCCACCACTGCTTTCGGGATCACCGACGGGGTGCCGACCCAACCAGGAGTGGTGTCGATCGCGGCGACCCTACTGGCCGCACCCGTGCTCACGGCGATCGACCCGATTTTCGGTCCCGAATCCGGTGGCAACACGGTGGAGATCTTCGGTAGCGGGTTCGCCGGCGCAGGCCCGTTGACGGTGCGGTTCGGGGCGACTGCGACCACGTTCACCATCATCTCCGACACCCAGATCAACGCCATTGCCCCGCCTGGCACCGGCACCGTCGGCGTCGCAGTCACCTCTCTGGACGGTACCAGCAATTCGCTGCCCTACACCTACGGCGGCCTGCTGTTCTTTACCGATGGTCTCGGTGTCGGCACTGTATATTCGGTGCCGCAGGCCGGTGGCACACCGACCCTGCTGGCGCCCGGTCTCGGCGCTCCAACAGGTCTCGTCCGGGTCGGCAATCTTCTCTACCTCTGCGAGAGCTTGCCTGATCGGGTGGTGACTGTGCCGGTCGACGGTGGCACGCCAACCCCTCTGGTGACCGGTCTGTCGATCCCTACGGATATCGCTGCCTCCGGCAGCACCTTGTTCATCACCGAGCCGAGTGCCAGTCGGGTGGTGTCGGCGCCGATCACCGGCACTGCGACTCCCACGGTGATCGCCACCAGCCCCACCAGTGTTTTCGGCATCACGACGTAAGCGTCGGTCCCGACCACCGCATCGAAGGTCGATATAGTTGATTATCGGGAACTGTTGTGCGGCAGTGCTATTCGCATGTGCGAAATCTTCGTTGCCAAACGTTGCGGGCCAATGCGAAACACAGGTCGCACATGTTGATCGTATGTGGCGCGGCGGCGCGCTGCTCATCGAGCCGAGCGAAGGGCTGAACACCAAGATGTAGTAGCAGTCGGCGGACGTCAGTCGGGTTTGCCGAATCGCTCATTGCGGCCAAGCGAACGCAGGTGGAACCATTCGCGCAGGCCCGCGGGATCGCGCCGGGTGACAAGGAAGAACCAGGAGAATCGAACCCACTCCTGGGGAAGGAGTTTGCGCATACCGGGCTGGGACATCAGGTAGCCGCGGTTGCGGTAGGTGAAGTAGCGCTTCACCGGGTCGTCTGGATACTGCGTATGCATCCGGCCACCGAGAATCGGCTTGAACTCGGACGCGCCATTGGGATGCAGGTATGCCGTCTGCAAGCAGGTGCCGAACGGCATCCCGGAGCGGACCAGCCGACGATGCACTTCGACTTCGTCGCCGCGTACGAACAGACGCAGGTCAGGCACGCCGATCACGTCGATCGCCTTCGCTGAGATCAGCGCGCCATTGAACAACGAGGCGATACCGGGTAGGAAGTCCTCGGTGCCGAGTTCCGAGCGCAGCCGTCGCCAGACCACGCCACGGCGCAGCGGGAAGGCGAGGCGATCGGGTTCGTCGATATCGCAGACCACAGGAGACACTTCGACCAGCCCGTACCGGTCTGCGCAGTCCAACAGGGTGGACAGTACTTCGGGACCCTCCGGCCTACCGTCATCGTCGGCGAGCCACACCCAGTCCGCGCCGATACTCAGCGCGTGCAGCATGCCGAGCGCGAACCCGCCTGCCCCGCCGAGGTTATGAGCCGAGCCATAGTAGGTCGACTCCACCGGCTGGTCGCGCACCAGCGCGGAAACCTCTGGTTCATTGCCGTTGTCGATCACGATCAGGTGATCCACCGGGCGCGACTGGGACGTGACTGCTTTCAGCGACTGGGTCAGTAGTTCGCGGCGTTTGTGTGTGACGACGACGGCCACGACCCTGGTGTGCTGTCCGGTCGGCTCACTCATGCGTGATTCCGCTCAATTCTCGCTCGGTTCCCGTAGCCTGTTCGTCTCGCATTTCGCGCAGCACGGTCGCGACGTGATTTCCCGCTTCTGGTCCCTCGTAGGCTCGCACTACTTCTTCGATACCACCCTGTAAGCGAATTTGCCCATGATCGATCCACAGTGCCGTATCGCACAGCTGTGCGAGGAATTCGTTGGAATGACTGGCGAAAACCAGGATGCCCGAGCGCGCTACCAGCGATTGTAGGCGGAGCCTCGCTTTTTTCATGAATTCCGCGTCCACCGCGCCGATGCCCTCGTCGAGGAGTAGGATCTCCGGATCTATCGAGGTCACCACCCCCATCGCAAGGCGCACCCGCATACCGGTGGAATAGGTGCGCAGCGGCATGGACAGATACTCGCCGAGCTCGGTGAAGTCGGCGATCTCATCGATCTTCGATAACATCTGTTTACGCGTCTGCCCGAGAAACAGCCCGCGGATGATGATGTTCTCATAGCCGGAGATCTCCGGATCCATGCCTACGCCGAGATCGAACACCGGCGCCACTCGTCCACGGATGCGGGCGCTGCCGCGAGAGGGCTCGTAGATGCCGGAAAGCAGGCGCAGCAGTGTCGATTTGCCGGCGCCGTTGTGCCCGACCAGTCCGATCCGGTCGCCCTCCCGCAGTGAGAGCGTGATATCCCGTAAAGCCTCGACCACGACGACGTCGGACTGGTTGCGTCCGATCGCACCGCCCGCTTTGCCGAGGAACGCTTTCTTCAACGACCGCGATTTGGCATCGAAGATCGGGAATTCGACCCATGCCTGCTGGGTTTCGATACTCACACGACTCATCGGTGCCTCCTATACCCAGTACGGCACGCGCGAACGATACTGCTTCATGGCGAAGATGGCGACGGTCCAGCCCAATAGAGTAATGACGCCGACGATCAGCCAGTGTCGCAGTTGTTGCGGCTCGCCGAGCAGGGGTGCCCGGACGATTTCCAGATAGTGGAATGTCGGTACGAGCTCGGCGAGCTTGGCGCGGTCGCTGGTGCCGACTTGCGATTCCAGAGTCTTGGTCGTCCACATTACCGGGGTCAGTACGAACAGCATCAGCGTGGTGCTGCTGAGGATCGGCGCGATATCCCGATACCGGGTGCTGAAGATGCCGAAGACAATCGCCACCCACATAGAATTCAGGAAGATCAGCATGATCGCCGGGATCGCAAGCAGGCTGGCCGCATCGAGGTTGCGCCAGACACCGAATGCGATGAGCATCACCAAATAGATCACGATGTTGTGTGCGAAGAACAGCAGTTGGCGCCATACCAGCCGGTAGACGTGCACGCTCAGCGCGGAGGGAAGCTGTTTTATCAGGCCCTCGTTGGCGATGAAGACCTCTGAGCCCTCCAGGATGCTCGCGTTGATCACGTTCCAGATGATCAGCCCGACCGTCACATACGGTAGATACTCACGCAGCGGCTGGCCGAATAGTGCCGCGTACAGCACGCCCATCGCCGCGGCTTGCACCCCGGTGGCGATGGTGATCCAGAACGGGCCGAGTACCGAGCGTCGATAGCGTTGTTTGATGTCCTGCCAGCCGAGCGAAAGCCACAACTCACGCTGGGCGAAGCCACTCGTGAAATCCAGGAACGCGCGCCGGAAGGACTGCGAGTCCGACACCGTTTTCACCACGGTCGCTCCGGCGCGTGCGCTTCGCGCCTCCGGAGTAGCCGCGTTCACTGGTTCCTCCTTCGTCTCGGTGTCGTCGGAACGTGGCGTGTGTTCGGTAGAGATAGGCGGTGAGTTGTCATCCGAATGTGTTCGGTCGTTGCGACCAACTGAGCTTTCTTCGGGACAAGCCGCACTCGGGTCGGGCACCGAGTCGGGGTGAGCGGCAGCAGCGGGCACGGTGCACGAGACTACTCTGGCGGACTTCGCTGCCTGCGTGGCATGCGCGCATCGCTGCCCTCACAAGTACTGACCGGAACCGCCGGTGAGCTGACTCGGATGGTCACCGCGCGGTTCGGCGCCGTAGACGGCGGGTGGCAGCGCACCCTGGCGCATCTGTTCGAGCTGGGCTCTAGCAGCCATCTGTTGTGCGAACAGGGTGGTCTGGATGCCGTGGAACAGACCTTCCAGCCAGCCGACCAGTTGCGCCTGCGCGATCCGCAACTCGGCGTCGGAAGGGACGGTGTCGTCGGTGAATGGCAAGGTCAGTCGCTCGAGTTCTTCTCGCAGCTCCGGGGCAAGGCCTTGCTCCAGTTCGTGCACCGAGGACTTGTGGATCTGCTTGAGCCGGTTGCGACTGGCTTCGTCGAGCGGTGCCGCGCGCACTTCCTCTAGCAGTTGTTTGATCATGGTGCCGATTCGCATGACCTTCGCGGGTTGTTCGACCATATCGGCGAGTAACTCGCCGGAATCATCTTGTTCGTCCGAGTCGTCTTTTTTGTTATCGTCAGCAACTATCCGCGTGGTGTGGGGTGTCTCCGAGCCGGTTGTCGCGGGGATGGCCAACGGCCTGCCGTCGGGGCCGACAACGACGATATGGTCCGGTGCCTCATCCGAGTGCGTCATGGTCCTATCATGTCGTCTACGCCGCGGCAGCGCTAAGTCGCCTGCTGTCTGCCTCGACGTTGCGTGTCCGCCTCGACGTTGCGGCAGCTCCGGTGGGCTATCCTGGCGAGGCCGTGGTGCGGCGCCTGTCTCGGTGTCCTATCCCATTCGGGGGCGTTCTATTCTGTTCGGGTCGTGTGGTTCGGATTTGTCGAAAGTCGGTCGTCATGCTGAGTCGCAGGTTGCTGTGCTCTCTCCAGGAGTCGGAGGGCAACGCGGTTACACAGGCTCGCCCGCTGCGCTTAGAGTGGCCAACATGACATACGACGTCGCGAGGGTTCGGGGCCTGATACCGTCCCTGGGCGACGGCTGGATCCATCTCGATCCGCAGGCAGGCATGCTGGTTCCTGATGCGGTATCCCGCGCCGTATCGACCGGCTTCCGGACTTCCTCTTTCGCGCACGCCGGTCGCCACGGAGCTGCTGTGCGCAGCGCGGCCATTCTGGAGGCGGCGCGGGAAGCGGTGGCAGACCTGGTCGGTGGCGATCCGGCGGGTGTCGTGCTCGGTCCCGACCGTGCGGTGCTGTTGGCCTGGCTTGCCGAATCGCTCAGTTCTCGGCTCGGGCTCGGCACCGGCATTGTGCTGTCCCGGCTGGACGACGAGGCCAACGTCGCGCCGTGGCTGCGCATCGCCAATCGGTATGGCGCGCACGTACGTTGGGCCGAGGTCGAGATCGAGACCTGCGAGATGCCGTCCTGGCAGTTCGAGGAACTGATCGGTCCTACAGCACGGTTGGTCGCACTCACCGCCGCTTCACCGATCGTCGGCTCGGCGCCTGCGGTCAGGGTGGCGGCGGACCGGGTACACGAGGTGGGCGGTTTGCTCGTAGCCGATGCGTTCGGCGCCGCGCCGTACGCGCTGATCGACATCGACGAATTGAACGCCGACGTGGTCGCGGTGAGCGCACCAGCATGGGGAGGTCCGCAGATCGGCGCGCTGGTCTTCCGGGACCCCGCGTTTCTGGACCGGATACCTTCGATGTCTTTGAATCCCTATGCCAAGGGTGCTGAACGATTGGAGGTGGGCGGGCACCAATACGCGATGCTCGCAGGCTTGACCACCTCGATCGATTTCCTCGCCGGTCTCGATGAGCGAGCGCGCGGCACTCGTCGTGAGCGCCTGGAGATGTCGATCACTTCGTTGCAGGACTACCACGACCTTCTGTTCGACTACTTGATGGAGGTGCTGGAAGCGGTCCCGAGCCTCACTGTGATCGGCCGTGCTTCCACGCGTATCCCCACCGTCAGTTTCACGCTCGCGGGCATACAGGCGGAGAAGGCTGCGGCCAAACTGGCCGATCACCGGATAAGCGCGGTGAGCGGGGTGCACGGCGGCAGCAGACTGTTGGACGCGCTCGGCGTCAACGACGAGGGCGGAGCGGTGACCATCGGTCTCGCGCCCTACACCACCAGGTTCGAGATCGATCAGCTCGGCAGGACGCTGCTCGCGCTGGAGTGATCGCCGACGACGGTGAACCCGCGCTCAGAGTTCCCGCACTCGCAGCACCACTTTGCCGAACACTTCGCCGGAATCCAGTAATCGATGTGCTTCGGCGGCCTCCTCGATCGGCAGTTCTGTGGTGATAACCGGCACCACGGTGCCGTCGGTGATCAACGGCCACAGGTGCCTGCGCAGCTCAGTGACGATCTCAGCCTTGCTGCCCGCGCCGGTTACCTGCCTCGTTCGTACAGTGGTGGCGTGGATGGTCCCCCATTTGCGTAATAGCGCGGCCAGATTCAGCTCCGCGCTCACTCCACCTTGCATGCCGATCACCACCAGTTGTCCGTGCTCGGCCAATGCGTCGACATTCCGCCCCAGATAGGCCGCGCCCATATTGTCGAGGATGATGTCGGCGCCGGGACCGCCTGCGCTTGCTTTCTCGGCACGCACCGCGGCGACGAAATCCTCTTCTCGGTAGTTGATCAACACGCTTGCACCCAGCTCAGCGCAACGCGCCAGCTTCTCAGCCGACCCCGCGGTCACTGCGACGCGTGCGCCGAGCGCCTTCGCGACCTGGATGGCGTGTGTGCCGATGCCGCTACCACCACCGTGGATCAATACCAGCTGGTTCGCATGCAGACCTGCGGTCATCACGAGATTCGACCACACCGTGGCCGCTACTTCGGGTAGCCCGGCCGCGGCACCGAGATCGAGGCCCTCGGGGACCGGAAGCACCTGGGTCGCGGGGACCACGACCTGTTCGGCGTAACCGCCACCGGACAACAGCGCGCACACCTTGTCGCCGACCTTCCAGTCGTGCACGCCCGCGCCGAGCTCGGCGATGAAACCGGAACATTCGAGGCCGAGGACCTGACTGGCTCCAGTAGGTGGTGGATAGAGGCCGCGGCGTTGCAGCAGGTCGGCTCGGTTGACACCGGCCGCGGCCACTGCAATCACCACTTCACCGTGCCCTGGCGCCGGGGCCTGCGTCTCAGCCCAGGTCATCACCTCGGGGCCACCGTAACCGTTCAGGTCTATAGCACGCACAATGCGCTAATTGTTCCGTCAGTACAGGCTGAATGTCCACCCGCGTTCCGTCCGGTCTGAGCGGCGAAAGGCATGGCGGCCTGTACGGTCGCGCGACCGACGTTACTCGCTCATTTCCGCAGCTCGCCGCGCTTAGAATGACCAGCGTGCATTCCGAACCAAATGGTCGTATGATAGCCGACCCGCGCTGGCTAACCCCTACGCAGCAGCGTGCCTGGCGAGCGTACATGGACGGCCACCAACGTTTGATGGCCGAGCTGAACCGCCAGCTGCAGCGCGACAGCGATCTGACCGTCGCCGAATATCGGATTCTGGTGTTGCTCTCCGAGGCCCCCGAGCGATCACTGCGGATGAGCGAGCTGGCCGACGGCGTGTTGTCCTCGCGCAGCAAACTGACTCATCAGATCCGGCGGCTGGAGGGTCAGCGGATGGTGCGCCGCAATACCTGCCTAGAGGACGGACGCGGTGTACTCGCCGAACTCACCGACGAGGGTATGCGCCGTTTGGAGGCCGCTGCCCCCGGTCACGTGGAAGCGGTCCGCCGCCACTTCATAGATCTGCTCGCTCCGGCCCAGCTAGAGGCGATCGGTGAGGCTTTCGAGCGGGTCGATGAGGAAATAGGGCGCTACCCAGACTGAGGCATCCGCTACGATCAGGTGCCTGGAGACGTGGCAGAGCGGCCGAATGCACTCGCCTTGAAAGCGAGCGTCGTGAGAGCGACCGGGGGTTCAAATCCCTCCGTCTCCGCAACAGACGCCCTGGTCATGCAATTGGCCTGCGGCGTCGCCGTGTTCGAACCGGTCGAACGCCCGCAGTCTTGTCACGGTTTGTCACAACCGCGTTCAAACTCCGAGCAGCCTCGGCCAGCGTGTCAGGCTGACTGTGAATGTAAGTCCGCATGGTGAACGCGGCATCGCAATGTCCCAGCCATGCCGACATAACAGCGATCGGCATCGGTATTCGCCCCTTGCGCTTTACTCGGCTTTCTCCGGTCGGACAACAGAGGGCTGTGATGGAGTAGGCGAGTCGAGCGGAGGATTCGCGATGAACCCGATCGGTGAGGGAAGTGCCGGAAGGATGTGACCGGTGTGTCGGTGATGTGCCGGCTGCGCTGGATCGGTTCAACGTGCGACCCGTATCGACTTGTCGAGTAATGTTGGGCTGTTCTGTTTTCGAAGATTGAGGGGGTCGCTGCGTGCGCAGTGCCATTGGAATGGCGGTCGCCGTAGTCGCGCTCCATGTCGTCGGCTGGGGAACATTGCTGTTGTTCGTGGTGCCGGGCAACTACCTGGTCCAAGGGTCGGTGTTCGGTGTCGGCCTCGGGGTGACCGCTTATACGTTAGGCATGCGGCATGCTTTCGACCCGGACCATATCGCCGCGATCGACAATACCGTACGAAAACTACTGGCAGACAACGATGGAAAGAAATCGCAAACCGTCGGATTCTGGTTCGCGCTCGGTCATTCCACCGTGGTGTTCGTGCTCGTCGCATTGCTCGCGAGTGGTGTGCGAGCGCTCGCGGCCAACCTGGAGAATGAGGATTCGGCACTGCAACGCTGGACCGGTCTATGGGGTACCGGCGTGTCCGGTACCTTCTTGATTCTGATCGGTTTGTTGAACCTGGCTTCTCTGGTGGGTATCTGGCAGGTCTTCCGGAAGATGCGTCGCGGTGAGTTCGACGAGGTGCAGCTGGAACGCCGACTCGACAGCCGAGGGCTGCTGAATCGGGTGCTGCGACCAGTAGTCGGCCTGGTTCGCAAGCCGCGGCATATGTACCCGGTCGGCGTCCTGTTCGGACTCGGTTTCGACACCGTCACCGAGGTCGGTCTGTTGGTGATCGCGGGCGGCGCGGCCGCGACCGGGCTGCCCTGGTATTCGATTCTGGTTCTGCCCGTCTTGTTTTCCGCGGGCATGACGCTGTTCGATTCTCTGGACGGCTCGTTTATGAGCTTCGCTTATGACTGGGCCTTCGTGAAACCAGTGCGCAAGATCTACTACAACTTGGTGATCACCGGACTATCGGTCGTGGTCGCACTACTGATCGGTGGACAGGAGATCATCTCGATCTTCGTCGAGAAACTCCAGGTCGAGTCGGGTGTCATGGCTTGGGTCGGTAATCTCGACCTCGGTGCGCTCGGTTACATCATCGTGGGGCTTTTCGTGCTCACTTGGGCGGTCGCTATCGCGGTATGGCGTTTCGCCGGGGTAGAGCGGCGCTGGGAGGAAGGACTCGCTACGCGGTGAGCGCGGCGCACGGTTCTCGATGCGATCACAAGCCCACCCGCCTGCGCGGTCTCTGGCAGGATGGTCGGCATGTCCTCTCGACGCGGGATGTGGCGTGGGGTCTCCAGTGCCTTTGTCAGCGTCGCGTTGGTATGCGGCGCGCTGGCGTTCGGTGCCCCGCAGGTAACCGCTGTCTCAGGCTCGCCTGTGCCGGCGAATACCGCGTCTGTGGACGGCTCTGGTCCGGCTGGGCCGATCAGCGCGCAGCCCGCGGCCCCGCGGATCGACCACATCGAACCGATCGACGACCGAAGGCTCCGGGTTTTCGTCGTCTCTCCCGCGATGCGCCGCGTGGTCCAAGTTCAGGTGCTGTTGCCGCGTGATCAGTCCAGCCCCCGCCCGACCGTCTATATGCTCGACGGACGTAGCACGCTCCCGGACAGCAACAACTGGATCGAGCTCGGGCACGCGGTCAGCTTCTACGCGGACAAGGATGTCAACGTGGTGTTCACCGTCGGCGGACCGGCCAGCTTCTACACCGACTGGCAGCGTCCTGACCCGGTGCTCGGCTTCAACATGTGGGAGACCTTTCTGACCAAGGAGTTGCCCCCGCTGATCGATACGGAGTTCGACGGCAATGGCAGCAACGCGGTCATGGGTGTTTCGATGGGCGCTGAGGCCGCGATGATGCTCGCCTTCCGTCAGCCGAGGCTCTATACCGCCATCGCCGCACACAGCGGTTGTTTTTCGACAGGAACCGATCTCGGCCAGGCACAGGCGCGTGCCGTGGTATCCACCTACCGAGGTGATCCGGACAATATGTTCGGCAAGCCGGACGACCCGGATTGGCTGGCCCACGATGTCACACTGCATGCGGATGCGCTGCGGGGCAAGACGATTTACCTTTCGGTCGGCAGCGGTCTACCCGGCGTGTACGACGTGCCATGGAATCCGAATATCGACTTCGCCGGGACCGTCATATTCGGCGGTGCCTTGGAAGCGACGACCAATGCCTGCACCCGACGACTCGCCGATCGACTCAATGCGCTCGGCATCCCGATCACCGCGCACTTTCGGGCCACCGGCACGCATTCCTGGCCGTATTGGGCCGACGAGCTGGTTCGATCCTGGCCGACAATCGCGCGTGCGCTCGGCGTCTATTAAGCGAGAAAACGCGAGCGCACAGCACGATCTGTGGCGAAGCTCAGAAACAGGTCGTTCTCGTGTCGGTCACCAGTGGTGACGCGCACACCATCGGCACCGTATGGTCGCACCATTACACCAGCCTGCGCGCTCGCGTCGCTGAACTCGGCACTGTGCGCGCCCAGCGGGAGCCAGACGAAATTCGCTTCGCTCGGCGGCACCGAATACCCAGTCGCCACCAGCGCATCACGCATCCGATCGCGTTCGGCGATCAGCAGGTCGGTGCGATCGAGTAGTTCGTCGCGTGCTTCCAGCGAAGCGATCGCCGCCGCCTGCGCGAGCCGATTCACGCTGAACGGGATGTGCACCTTCAACAAGGCCGTGATCACAGCGGGATCGCCCACCGCGTAACCCACTCGCAAGCCGGCCAGTCCATAGGCCTTGGAAAAAGTGCGCAGCACCACCACATTGGGTCGAGACCGGCCGAGTTCGACTCCATCCGGATGATCGGTCCGCCGCACATACTCGTAATAGGCCTCGTCCAACACCACCAGCACATGCGATGGCACCTGGTCCAGGAATCGGACCAGCTCCATCTTGCCCACGGCAGTTCCGGTTGGGTTGTTCGGATTACAGACAAAGATCAGCTTGGTTCGGTTGGTGATCGCGGCGACCAGCGCGTCCAGATCGTGTACCAGATCGGTAGTGAGTGGTACGGACACCGCAGTGGCATTACCGACCTTGGACACGATCGGATACGCCTCGAATGAGCGCCAGGCGAACAACACCTCGTCGGCCGTCGAAGAGCAGGTGATCTGGACCAGCTCTTGGCACAGCGCTACGCTGCCGCATCCGACCGCGATATTGTCGAATCCCACACCGAGGAAGCCGGCTAGTGCTGTGCGCAATTCCCTGGCCTGATTGTCCGGGTAACGATTGGCCAGCTCTGCAGCCTCTGCGATGGCTTTGGTGGCGGAGGGAAGTGGGCCTGAGGTTGTTTCGTTGCTGGCCAGTTTGACTGCGTCGGGATGGCTGCGGCCGGGAGTGTACGCCGGAATCGCATCGAGGTCCGGCCGGATCTGCGCTGTCACACTGCAACCCTAATCGGCGTCGCGGAAAGCCCGGTCAGCGTATCGGAGATTACCGCGTTTGTCGGCTCTCACGTGCAATTTCTTCCGAAGAGCAGCAACTCGTCCTAGGCTGGTTTCATGTCGGGCACCTACGCCGAAATGGCTCCGTTGCGGGTCGGTGATCTGAGAGACGAGCGGTTGGCTACCCGTGGGCAAGTGCCCATCATCGTGGTGGAGCCGGAGGGCAACGCTCGTGGCGGAATCGTAGTGCTGCACGAGTCCCATGAGCTCACCGGTGCCTTACGAGAACTGATGAACGCATTCGCCGGGGAGGGCTGGACGGTAGTCGCACCCGATCTCTTCCACGGGATCGATGACGAACTGGGCGGCGCGGTGTTCGGTGATGAACTATTCGACGAATTCGACGCGTGCTTCGACTGGCTCACCAGCCGTGGGGTGTATCCCGACACCATCGGCGTGCTCGGTTTCGACTCCGCGGGTACCGCGGCATTCCTGGTCGCGACCAACCGCCGGATCGGCGCCGTGGTGAGTGTCGCAGCGCCCGGCATCGTCGAGCCGCTCACTGACCAGGCCGCCGCTCTGGTCTGCGCCGCCCCCGATCTGCAGGCACCGTGGCTCGGCCTGTTCGGCACCGACGATCCGGCCACCCCACCTGCCGATGTCGACAAGTTACGCGACGCGACCGCCCGTGCGGCAGTCGCCAGCTTGGTCATCACTTATCCCGGCCGGTACCACCGCGCCGACACCCAGGAGGTCGACGAGTCAGTCCTGGTCGATCCGCAGACCAGAATCTTCGACTGGTTCGACAGTAACCTGCGTTGAACAGCAGTTTTGTGATCTGCACGGTAGCTCATGTAACCTTACTGCCCGGCGGTTCGAAAGGACCGGTGCCCTCGTAGAGAAGGCTCCAGGAGGCGTGCCAGAGCGGCCGAATGGGACTCACTGCTAATGAGTTGTCCCTTCACGGGGACCGGAGGTTCAAATCCTCTCGCCTCCGCCACACCCGGGAAACCGGGTACAAGTGAATAACGCACGCGCCCGTAGCTCAACGGATAGAGCATCTGACTACGGATCAGAAGGTTAGGGGTTCGAATCCCTTCGGGCGCACCATATTTACGCTCCCGACGCGTTCGAGATCGTGCTTCGGTCTGGAGCGCTGCCACCTGCAGGCGCACGTGCTCGTATTCGGCGATGCCCGGTCCGTGAAAAGCTCAGCGAACTTCGTCGCGTGACGTGGTGTCCGAAGCTGTCACCATGGGATTTATGAGCCACAACGGTGTCCCAGTCCTGTACGCGATCGTCACAGGTTCTCCCGCAGCGCGTGATGTCGGCACGTTGGTGAAACTGGCCCAGGCCGAAGGCTGGGACGTATGCGTGATCGCGTCTCCGGACGGTCGCCGGTTCATCGATGCCGGAGCACTCGAGGCCAAGACCAGATATCCGGTGCGCAGCCAGTACAAGGAACCGGACGCACCCGATGTACTACCGCCTGCCGACGCGATGATTGTCGCGCCGATCACCTGTAACTCGCTCGCTAAGTGGGCGGCCGGGATCTCCGACACGCTACCGCTCGGGTTGCTGGTCGAAGCGGTCGGCAAAGGGCTGCCCGTGGTGGCTGTGCCGTTCTCCAACTGGGCACAGCTCCGTTTTCCCGCCGTGCAGGATGCCATACGCAAGTTGTCGGACTGGGGTGTGACCGTGCTCGGCGGAGACGCGGCATACGAACAATACGAACCGGGTGCCGGAGAGAACTACCTCCATCGGTTCCCCTGGTCGTTGGCTTGGCGCTCTCTGCTCGACCACTACGACGGCCTGCATAGCAGATGAGTGAACTTCCGACAGTAGTCGAATGGTGGCCGAACAGCACTCTGGTACCACCAAAACACTCCGCTCGTCTATGGGCGAAGCAGGGTTTGAGACACCCGATCAGTGATCGAGACTGTCGAGCTTTCGGGCTTGCGTGATCGCGAGCTCGATCAGGCCGAGCAAGCCGCCGTCTGATGCGTTGGTGAACTGCCGCACTGGTTCCGGCAGGACCTCGGGGTACTCGCCGACCGCGTAGTAATGCAGCGTCGCATCCCGCAACTGCTGTAGTTGGAACGTGTTCAGTTGCTCTTGGTGAATCATGGGGGTGGAACACGACCCGATTGTGATGCGGTCGATGACCCATTGCTGCGGCACCAACGATAGGTTGTGTGCGTCGAGTCCGACGTGCAGCTGTCGGCCGCGTTGACTTTCACGGGAGTGGGTGTGTCCGTGCAACAGCCACTGTCCGCCATCGGGATGCCGCCATTCCTCGAACCTGTTCACCGACGTGTGATCGCCTTCAGCGTCGCCGCGGAAGGGGAAGTGTGACAGCAGGACTCGATGGCCGGTGATCTTGTGTATTGCGGTCTGCTGCACGCTGTCGAACGCCTCCAGGTAGACGCGCTGCCACCGCGCGGCTTTCGAACGCATCGGGTGGCAGCCATCGTGATTGCCGCATATCAGATGTTTGCGGCCACTACGGTGCGACAGCCAACGCAGGGCGGCCGTCTCGTTCTTGGTGCCGCCGACCGAGATGTCGCCGAGCACCCACACCTGATCGTCGGCGCACACTCCCTGATCCCAGAGCCGCGCGAGTTCGGCGTCATGTGTGGCGGCGTCCGGAAATCCACGGCTCTCGGCAACCATGCGATGACCGATATGGAGGTCCGCAGTGTAGAAGATTCTCATCACGCGCTCGGCTCCACGCAAATGCCCGCGTAATCGGTATCGGTAGTCAGGGTAACCAGACCGAATGTTTTCGACTCGACAACGCCCTCGAGAAGAAGATCCACTCTGCTCAGTCCTTCACTTACAGAACTCGACCACCCACAGCATGTGTGGCAGTAGCGATATGTACGCCAGAATATGTCAGATTGCGGCGTATATCGTGATTGAACTCGGTGGAGGCTCACTTCCAGGTGGGGAGGGTAGGTAGATCGCCGGTCAGACCGGACCCGGTGCTGCGTCCGAGTAGCCATGCGGCGAGTGCTGCCGCAGTGCCGGTGATGGTACGGGTAGCGGGGGAAGTGCCGATGTCGGCGGCGCGGTCGGTGTCAGTGGTTCGGATGGTGAACGGTTCGAGGGAGGTATCGGCGGCGCGGCGGGTCATATCGGTGGTGACTTGATGGAGAATACGAGTGAGGAAGGGAGCGGGCCAATCAGCAGGATGGTAGCCCGCGTTCAGGTCCACATGGTGGATTTCGACCTCTTGTAGGCGCATCCAAAGTGCTTCGGCGGCGGGGATCGGGCGACCCTGACGGGTGCGGACCTGCGCTTGCCAAGTGTGCTCCGGCAGTGACCGAGCGAGCCCGAGCAGGCGAGTCGCGGCGGCCTCATTGTCGATGAGTTGTTCGGCGAGCGGACGTGCCGCGCCGGCCTCGATATCGTGATTGCGGAGAAAAACACTGGCATACTGTGGCATTTCGATGCCAGTGTGCGCCCACAGCAGCAGGTTCACCAGACTATCGGCATTGCGGGCTAGATGGGCAAGGACATGGCCGCGGGTCCAACCGGGCAGTAAGGAGGGCTCGGCGACGGCATGCTCGTCGAGGCCGCGAATGGTGTCGAACAGTCGGGCGGTCGCCTCGGCGAGAGTGTCGAGCTGCCCGGAGATCTGGAAAGCAGCGGTGGTCATGATCCTGACCCTACTGATTCGAACCCCCGATCTCCGCAACTCGAACTCGGTCCGCTGTATCCGACCGCACAGCTGCGGTGTCGTAGTGGCGGGCAGGGGTTCGAGCCTGCGGACGGCAGATGTGTGGGCGTGCTAGGTGACCGCAGTCAGCTCGGTTCGGCCCACTCGTGGCTCTCTTTGCGCGCCGAAGTGGCCAGCGCGAGCAGCCACAGCGATATCGCTCCTACCTGGATGCGTTGGGCAATGCCGAGAGCGTAATTGCCGGTGAGATTGTCGGCGACCAGCAACCACACGGTCGCCGTCGACCCGATAGTCAGCGCGACCAGCCCGAACCTCCGCAGAACTCGCCAGTGCCTATACCGGAACGCGGCCAGGCTGAAGGAGAACGCCGCGGTGGCGATGGCGGTGATTGCCAGGGTGCTGGTCAATGCGTGCAGTTGATGCAGTTGCGGGAACAATTCGTTGGAGCCGCCGCACTTGTTCGCGCTGGAGGCGCAATCGCGCAACGGTAGGAGCGCATCTGCGATGGTTGCCGCGCCGAAACAGAACAGGGCCACCCAGCCGGTCGTGGTGAGCCTGCGACGAGGGAAAAGCAGCAGCCCTGCGGTCGCCGCCGATACCAGCAATGCGCCCGCGATGATGTCTGCAGTCGCGAATACCTGTCGGTATGGCTTGCCCTGTGCGTCTAGTTCGCTGAGGAAAGAGCCGACCGGGTCCAGATTGATCTTCAGCACGAACTGAAGCATCCAGGATGAATAGCACAATCCCGCGATCGCGAGCGCCGCCCCGACCATCGCCGAGGGCAGTCTATTGTGCTTTTCGGCGAGTTCTGGGCCACCCATCACAACCCTATTGTGCTGCTTTGGTATATCAGTTTGTTGTTGGCTAACGGTGTGATCGCACACAGCTTTGCCACCAAGGACACAGGGTCTTGTCAGCTTCACCGGGCACGCTGAACGACAGTCGTAATCGGAGGAGGTTCTTATGTTCGACTTCGCGACGGCTATAGCTGGAATAGCCATCATCATGATGATGGTGCTGTCCGGCTATCTGGCCTCACATGCGCCGCGCTCTGTGGTTCGGGTCCGGCACCGTTAACGCGCGGCAAGCGCTGTTTGGACGCGGTCGGCCGCACTGACGGGGTCTTCGTGTTCCCAGATGCGGATGACACGCCACCCTGCCGCGCTCAGCGCCGCGTCGGTGGCACGGTCTCTGGCTACGTTTCCCGCCAGCTTGGCGGTCCACCATTCGGCATTGCGCTTCGGATCAGTGGCGTGTTCGGGGCAACGGTGCCAGAAACAGCCGTCTATGTAGACCGCGACCCGGCGGCGTGGGAATACGAGATCCGCGCGGCGGCGCTGCCCGCGGATCGGCGCGCGATCGACGAAATAGCGTAGGCCGCGTCGGTGCAGTTCGCGACGCAGCGCTAGTTCCGGATTGGTTCCGCTGCGGCGCTGACGCGCCATCCGCGCGCTGGTGACCGCATCTGTGCTCGGCTGCCGCGTCATGCCGCCCAGCCGCCCATCCGGTCGAGATGGTTTTCCACATCGGCGAGGAAGCCGGATGGAAAACGCAGACTTCCCATGGTGGTTCGGCGCAGGAATCCGGCCGTGGCGCGGGCGGAGAGTAGTTGAGCATCGGTGAGGAAGTGGGTCAGGTCTTCGTACGGCTCGTGCACCGGCCAGGTAGATATGGGCACCCTGTATGCCGATCCGGCGCGGCCCCACGCGGCGATCGGCCACGGTGCGCCTGTTGCCAACGGCTGATCAACGAGTATCGGTTCGAGTGGCGCGGCCAGCCGGGCGCCGACCCATGCCGCCATCCGCACGCTTACCGCATTGCCGACCAGCTTCCAGCGATGACCGTTGCGCACACCAGGTGTCTCCAGCGCAGGCGTGCTCCAGCCCGCATCGAACCCCTGCAAACGTTCGGCATCGGCGATACCAGGGGTGACGAGCTCACCGGACGGTAGCCGCACTGCGGGCGGGCTGGCAATGCCGAGCGCCGAGCCGCCTTTCAGAGTTGGTACCGCGTTTACCGCCCAGCCTAGTCCGCGCACTCCCTCGGTCCAGTAGAAGCCACAGGGATCGAGTGTAGGGTCGCCGACCGTGCGCGGCCCTGCGTCCTCGCCGAACAGTACCCCGCGAGGGTCTTCAGTACGGGAAGCCAGCATCAGAACCCGCTGACGACGTTGTGGCAGGCCGAATGCGCGTGCGTCCACTACTCGGTAGGCCCAGGTGTAGCCGAGTTCGTCGAGCGCACTGGTGATATGTCGCATCGCCGCGCCTCGGCCGAGCTGCAGCATGAAGGGCACGTTTTCGATCAGTAGCCAGCGTGGACCGCGTTTGCGGCGCACTAGCCGGAACACCTCGTCGACCAGGCCGGAACGGGTGCCGGTGATGCCTGCGGTGCGGCCTGCCTGAGAGAGGTCCTGGCACGGAAATCCCGCTGCGACCAGCTCCGTTCCTGCAGGGATGGCGCGTAGTCGGGTGATATCGGAATGCAGCGGCACATCAGGGAAACGAGCGGCGAGCACGCTTTGGGCGCCTGGCTCGATTTCGCATAGCAGTTCGGTGTGCCAGCCGTGCCTGCCAAGGCCGAGTTCGAGACCACCGATTCCGGCGAAAAGCCCGACCATCAGCGCGCCTGTCACGACCTTCCTTTCTCCTGTCTGCACCGGACCTCGCCGTGTCCTATGCCTCGGGAGCAGGTTACTCGAGTCGTCCGGGACGATCGGCGAATAATGCAGCCGAGGTCCCGGCAGCAGGTACTGCCCGCGTGTCACACGGTGTGATCGAGGTGCTTTTCCAATAATGCACAGAGACGATTGTCCGAGGCTGTGATGATCGGCTGATCTGTCCGCGCTCCAGTGCCATCCGCGCGGGCTGCCCACGATCCAGGTGGGGCGCTCAGGCATGCGCTTTCTGTTCGACAAGTTTCCAGTAGCTCGACAAGTTCCCAGCAGCGAAGCCAAGAAAGTGAGCGATCATGCAGACTCCCTTCATAAGGAACGGAGAATTCCCCTCTGTCGTGGTCAGCAGCCTCGCGGCGACCACATCCATCGCTGGCGACGTGGACTCCATGTGGAAGGGACTGCTCAATGGTGAGAGCGGTATCGCTGCCCTGGAGGACGACTTTGTCGGCCAGTTCGAGTTGCCGGTGCAGATCGGCGGCCACTTGAAGTTCGCACCCTCCTCGTATCTCACCAAAGAGGAGAGCCGCGGGTTGTCCTACGTGGAGCAGATGGCCATCGTGCTCGCTCGTGAAGTCTGGCGCAATGCGGGCAGTCCAGTGGTAGACAAGCACCGGCTCGGAGTATCTCTCGGCACTGGACTCGGCGGCGCCGACGCAGTCATCGATGCGCGGGACAAACTGGCCAATGGCGGTTATCGCAAGGTTTCGCCGTATTCCGTGCAAGCGACGATGCCGAATGGGGCAGCGGCATGCGCTGCCTTGGAACTCGATGCGCGGGCAGGCGCGCTGACGACGGTGTCGGCCTGCTCGTCAGGAGCGGAAGCGATCGCCAACGCGTGGAAGATGATTGTCATGGAGGACGCCGACATCGTGGTCACCGGTGGCGTGGAGGGTTCGATCCAGGCCCTCGCGATCGCGGCATTCACGATGATGCGTGCTATGAGTACTCGTAACGATGCGCCGAAGCGCGCCTCGCGGCCGTTCGATATCGATCGCGACGGCTTTGTTTTCGGCGAGGCGGGCGCGATGATGGTGATCGAGACAGAGGAGCACGCGAAGGCACGCGGCGCGACCATCCACGCACGTCTGCTCGGCGCAGGAGTCACTTCCGACGGTTTCCACCTCGTCGCGCCCGATCCAGAGGGCACAGGTGCGGCGCGTGCGATAACGCGCTCCCTGCAGACCGCCGGTCTGGCCAAGGACGACATCACGCATGTCAACGCGCACGCTACCGGAACTCCGATCGGCGACACGGCAGAGGCGTATGCGATTACCGCGGCCATCGGTACCCATGCGTCGGTGTACGCGCCGAAATCGGCCCTTGGTCACTCTGTCGGCGCGGTTGGGGCGCTCGAATCGGTGATCACGGTGCTCAGCCTGCGTGACGATATTGTGCCGCCTACGCTGAACCTGGAGAATCAAGACCCTGAGATCGATTTGGATGTTGTGCACGGCCAACCCAGGCCAGGGCGCATCGACTATGCCGTGAGCAACTCCTTCGGCTTCGGCGGGCATAATGTCTCGCTCGCTTTCGGCCGATATTGACCGCAGTGGGCTGGGATACCTTCTAGCTTTCCGACGCTTCGCTATCGACCTGTGTTCGGTGTCATTGCACGGCCCGTGTGGCTGTGCGCTGGAAAAGGATAGGGCGATGATCGACGAAACCTTCGACGACTACCTGGACGATCAGGGCAATATCACGATCCCGGGGAACAAGACCCTGATCGACTTCGTCGATAAGCACAGTGTGGAGAACGGCGAGGGTCTCGCGTACCGCTACATCGACTACTCGCGCGAACGCGATGGGGAGCACTATGAGCTCACCTGGCAGCAGTTCGGTGTGCGGTTGCGTGCGGTGGCGGCTCGGCTGCAGCAGGTAACCGAGCCGGGTGACCGGGTGGCGATTCTCGCTCCGCAGGGTCTCGGCTACGTCGTCTCGCTCTTCGCTGCGGTGTATGCGGGCAGCACCGCTGTCCCGCTGTTCGATCCGGAGGAGCAAGGTCACACCGACCGGTTGCGTGCGGTGCTCGGCGACTGTACGCCCGCTGCGATTCTCACGGTCAGCTCCGCTGCTAACGGCGTGCGGAAATTTTTCCGACACCTGCCCGCAGCGCAGCGCCCGCGCGTCATCGCGGTGGAGGCGATTCCGGACACCGTCGGCGCGTCCTGGGCGCGACCGGACATCGATACCGACAGCGTCGCCTACCTGCAGTACACTTCGGGATCTACCCGAACGCCGGTCGGGGTGGAGATCACGCACCGTGCGGTGGGCACGAACCTGTTGCAGATGATCGACGCTATCGGTGTTACCGAGCATTCCCGCGGGGTTACCTGGTTGCCGTTGTTCCATGATATGGGCTTGTTGAGTGTGATCCTGCCGACCATTGGGGGCGGTTTCATCACGATCATGTCGCCGAGTGCGTTCGTACGGCGTCCTTATCGTTGGATCAAGGAGCTGGCCGCGGCCTCCGATGGTGCGGGAACTTTCGCAGCCGCGCCCAATTTCGCGTTCGAGCATGCTGCGGTGCGAGGTAAGCCGAGACCGGGCGAGGAATTGGATCTATCCAATGTGATCGGGTTGATCAACGGTAGCGAGCCGGTCTCGGTGTCGTCGATGAAGAAGTTCAACGACGCTTTCGGGCCCTATGGGCTGCCGGAAACAGCGATCAAGCCCTGCTACGGCATGGCGGAGGCGACGTTGTTCGTGTCGGCGACCAGGTCGCAGGACAAGGCGAAGGTGATCTATGTCGATCGTGCCGAGCTGAACCTAGGACGCATGGTCCCGGTAGCGCCAGATGCCGAGAACGCTGTCGCGCAGGTGTCCTGTGGTTATGTCGCGTTGTCACAATGGGCGGCGATCGTCGATCAGGAGCACGGCACCGAGCGGCGCGACGGCGAAGTCGGCGAGATCTGGCTACACGGTGCGAACATGGGCACCGGATACTGGTCCCGTCCCGAGGAGACCGACGCCACTTTCCGCGCCGCACTGATCGCACGGCAACCAGAAGGCAGCCATGCGGAGGGCACGCCGACGAATGCCCACTGGATGCGCACCGGTGATTACGGGGCCTATCTCGACGGCGAACTGTACATCATCGGCCGGGTCAAGGACCTCATCATTGTGGATGGCCGCAACCACTACCCACCGGACCTGGAGTTCTCCGCACAGGAATCCAGCACGGCGCTGCGGCCCGGTTTCGTCGCCGCGTTCTCTGTGCCTGCCAACGAACTGCCCGAGGTGGTCTTCGAGCAGAGCAGTCGTTTCGGCCTGACATTCGATGCCGAGAACACCTCCGAGCAGCTCGTGATCGTCGCCGAACGCAATACCGGCGCGGGCAAGCTGGAGTCCCAGCCGGTTGTCGACTCTGTGCGTACCGCGATCGCCCAGCGTCACGGGGTCATGGTGCGTGATGTGTTGTTGGTGCCCGCAGGCTCGATCCCGCGCACCTCCAGCGGCAAGATCGCTCGTCGCGCTTGCCGGGCGGCCTATTTGGCGGGCACGTTGCGTGGCGGCTATCAGCAGCAATCATTTCCGGATGCCCCGCAGGGATGGGAATCGGAGTCCGCGGTGACCGGCTGAACACCCCGCACTGCTATATAGGCCGCTTCAGCAGGTGCGCAGTGCGCTGGGTGGCGTTCATTACGCTGTGGCTGTGTAAGTCAGTTCTGAACTTCGCTTACGGTAGGTGTGTGATAACCCCAGCCTCCGATCTCGAGAGCCCCGGCAGGATTCCGCGAGGATCCCGCTGGCCTGCGGTCCTCACGTGGCGTGCCCATGACGCATCGCGGATGGAGTCGGTACGGGTGACGCTCGCCGGAAACCGTATCCGCGCCACTGGGCGCATGATCGGTGGCGAGTGCGCGGAGCATTCGGCGTTCAGCGCCTCATATGACCTGGTAACCGACGAGAACGGCGCTACGAAACGGCTCTCGTTGCGGGCCACGACCACCGCGGGGGAACGGCAGGCCTCGATCGCTCGTGACGAAGAGAACTACTGGCTCATCGACGCGGGTGGCAGTCATGTCCGTTCCACTTTCGCCGGCGCGCTCGATGTGGACGTGGTGCTCAGCCCATTCTTCAACACTCTGCCGATCCGCCGCTACGACCTGCAACATGCGGCCGAGGAGATTCAACTCCCCGTAGTCTATGTTCGACTGCCCGATCTACTCGTCCAAGAGGCCACACTAATCTACAGCAGCGCTGTCGACGGCATCAGTGTGTTGTCCCCGGTCTCCAGCGCGACCGTTACGGTGGACGCGGACGGTTTCCTCTTGGACTACCCAGGCTTGGCCCAGCGGATCTGAACGTGCGGTTCAACCCAGCTGAGTGAGTACCCCGCCGCGAGCGCCTGCCGCCCGTAAGCTCTCTAACCAATTGTGGTCGCCTGGGTGAATGCCGGTGATCTCCCAGCGCCGGGCTGATTCATAACGCAGTCGCGCATGGTGCCCCGTCTCGGTCAGGTCCGCGAGTGAATTCTCCGCACGCAGCTGGTCGCGTGTGGTGTATAGCACACGGAGGGTTTCGTCCAGCACCTCCAATAATGCGCCGGAATTGGGTTCGCAGATCGCGCGAACCAGATCCGGTGCGGTGCCTGCGACGCGGGTGCCGTCGCGAAACGATCCGGCGGCCAAGCCCAGCGCGAGGTCACCGCCCGTGGCGCCTGCCAGTGCCAGTGCCTCAGCGAGGACATGTGGTAGGTGGGAGATGCGGGCGACAGCCCGATCATGCTCGGCCGCCACCACCGGAACAACCACCGATCCGCAAGCAAGAGCCAGCCGCACTACTCGCGTCCACGGGTCGGCCCCGACTCCCTCATCCACCCCGACGGCCCACACCGCGTCGTGGAACAGGCCGGGATCGGTAGCAGTCCATCCGGATTCGGACGTTCCTGCCATCGGATGGCCGCCGACGTACCGGTCGGTGAGATCGTGTTCGCGCACCGCCGCGGCAACTGGCCCTTTCACACTCACTACATCGGTGAGCACGCAATGCGGCGCGAAGGTCGCGATCGCAGAGAGCATACGGTCCACTGCGGGCATCGGTACCGCGATAACGACCAGCGCGTCGGTTTCCGCGGCCCGGCGCAGTGCGGCGGGCAGGTCCTCGGTGACGTCGAATCCGTCGGCGCGTGCGGCCCGCGCACCGGCAGGGGTGCGGTTGTACCCCCACCCCGCGTAACCCGCGGCGACGGCTGCACGCAGCAACGATCCCCCGATTAATCCAGTGCCGAGCACACACACGGGCGCTTTTTTCGCCGAAGTCACCAGAACAGATTGGCATACGACTTCAACATTTCCGTTCGAGCCGACTACCGTTGCGGCCATGGCAGCACAGCGCTCGGGCACTAATGGGGCGGCGTCGGCCGATTACGATGACGTAGAGGGGTTCGCAGTGGCGGTTGTCCGCGAGAGTGGCAAATGGCGATGCAGTCCGCTGAGCCGGGCTGCGCTTACCGATTTGTCCGCCGCGGAAAACGAACTGAAGGCTCTGCGCAGCTCTGGTGCTGTGTTCGGATTGCTCGACATCGATGACGAGTTCTTCATCGTGCTCCGGCCCGCACCGAGTGGAACCCGGATGTTGGTCTCGGACGCGACGGCCGCGATCGACTACGACATTGCCGCGGACGTGCTCGACACCCTGAATATCGACATCCCGGACATCGACCCAGACGAACTCGACAATGTCGAGCCCTGGGAAGAGGGCGACCTCGGCGTGCTCGCAGATCTCGGCCTGCCCGAACCGGTGCTGAGTGTCATTCTCGCCGAGACAGATCTCTATCCGGACGAGCAACTCGGCATGATCGCCCAGCGGCTCGGCTTCACCGACGAACTCTCCGCGGTGCTGGACAAGCTGCCGCGCTGACGTGGGAATTCTGTCGGACGGACCGTCCCGCGCCGCAGCCGGTATCTCGAATGTGGATATGGTGCGTGCCGCCCTGGTCACCGCGGCGACTGTCAGGGCGGGAGACGTGCCCGTCGGGGCAGTGGTGTTCGACGCCGCCGGAAGGGAGCTGGCGCGCGCGGCGAACGCGCGAGAAGCGCTCGGCGACCCGACCGCGCATGCGGAGATCCTGGCACTGCGTCGTGCCGCAGCTGTCCATGGTGACGGGTGGCGGTTGGAGGGCACTACCCTCGCTGTCACGCTGGAACCGTGCACCATGTGTGCGGGCGCGCTGGTGCTCGCCAGAGTGAGTCGGTTGATCTTCGGCGCGTGGGAGCCGAAGACCGGCGCTGTCGGCTCGCTCTGGGATGTGGTTCGCGACCGTCGGCTCAACCACCGGCCCGAAGTGCGCGGCGGAGTGCTGGAAACCGAATGCGCGGCGCTGCTCGACGAATTCTTCCGTGCCCAACGTTGATCTGTGGTCACCGAGGCCCTGTGATTACCACGGTGGACCTGGTGATTTAGCTATCCGACGCCGGTCCGGTATGGTTGTCGGCGGTGGCGTGTCCGAGCGGCCTAAGGAGCACGCCTCGAAAGCGTGTGAGGGGTAACCCCCCTCCGAGGGTTCAAATCCCTCCGCCACCGCCATAGCCCTCTTCCTGTTTCCCGAGGCAGAGGGCTTCTTCGTTTCCGATGTCACGCCGAGTCAGGCGCTCTTGCCCACACTCGGCAGACTGTACGCCGCGTGAATCGCCGCGGCAGCCCGGTCTAGGTCACTGTCGAACAGGTCCGAGCACACCCGTAGTATGACGCTGGCGTCGGCATGACCAAGCATCCGAGTTGGCGCGAGCACGTCCATGTTGGCCGACGCCGCAAGTGAGGTGCAGGTGTGTCGGAGGTCGTGCGGCGTGATCTTGTGGACCTTCGCCCGTTTCACCGCTCCAGCGAACCATCTGCCCGATGACTTCGGTTGGGGCAGGTAGTTCACGCCATCGCCGAACACCAGCGCATCGTGGTTGCGGCCCGTGCACCTCACCGACAGTTTGTCTAGGACGAATTGCGGAACCGGCACCGCGCGAACCTTGCGGTTCTTGGTCTGTCGACTGCGTGTTCGACGCCGAACTGCACAGCATTATCGGCCACGGTCAGGCGGCGGAGAAAGTCGATATTGTGGCGGTGCAGCGCGACCGCTTCACCCCAGCCGGTATCACAGTAGGCTTGGCTGAATACTAGCGCGCGGCGTTCAGGGCCGGACTCTTCGGTGAGCCGATGGATATTATCAGCGGTGAGAATCGTATTCGCGGCACCTACCTTCGCGCTCGATCCTGTTCTGACTCAGCGTTTCTGGTCCAACAGGAATGCTACGGTACCCGCAGAGGTGAACGCTGTGTCTTGGGGTGGGCTAGATGGATTGAGCTGGCAAGTCCGATGCCGGCTCAATCTATCCGGTCGGCATGGAAGGAGAATTCGGCTGAACTACGGTCAGCGCCAGCGATTCATGCTCCGTGAGAGATCGACGTGTAGGCCGGCCATTGGGTGTGGGTCTTTGAGGACGGCTCCGCCGCAGTGCTCGAGGCTGGGATGATGGTCACGTCGATGCTGAGGCGCCGGGCGACGATGGTCAAGGCGGCAAACCAGGTCATGGCCGAACAGTTACGGCATCTGCTCGACCCAGGCTTCGGCAACCCCCAGCCTGATCTCGGGCATTATCCACAGAAGATCAAAATTCTTATATGAGGCCCAGTAAACTTTGGCCGGGCATTGGGCGCCTACCTCAATGCTGTGGTGACGCTGCCCGGTTGATGGCCCCGGCCGCCTGAACAAGGTGCTGCCACAATCGAGGGCGTCCAAACCAACTGAGTTGACGATCAAACTTAGGCTTGCGTCGCTGGAGTTGCTGCGAAACCGGTTTCTATAACCATGATTACGCACGGCTCATTGCGACGGTCTGTTTCGTGTACGGCCTCCATCAAGTGGGTTGACATCAGTGTCATCCACCACTCCCAGGGTGGTTCCGGGGCTACCCCACGCTCTGCTTCGTCAGCGATTTGGCGGTAGTAGGTGTGGAGTTCCTGTGCGGTGAAGAGGATTTCGATCGGGCGCTCCAGTTTGCGGTCACCACGCGAGCTGACGAGCAAATGCCCTTGGTCGGCTTGGCTGATGCCTAGTGTCCAATCCCGTCCAGCTTGGACAACCGACTCGATGAGTTCGGTGCTGGTTGGATCAGACACGGCAGCCTCCTCCGGGATAGGCGGTGATGGTATCGCCGCTGTTGCCAAACTCCGCAAGCACCCTCACGGAACCAGTCAAGGAGAAATCCCGGATTCGCTGCGACGAAGCAGGGTGATGTGGGGGCATTCCGATAACCTGCGCGCGCCGGTGCGATGTGTCGGCTATCAGGACAGATCCAGGTGGTTATTCATCGCTTTCGCGGCCTCGGCGAGTTCAGGGAGTTCGATCACCTCGATGCCGTGCTGTCGCAGCTTCTCCACTCCGACGCAGTTGGCGACGAAGGTCGATGGTTCGCGCCACGCGATTACCACAACCGGAATGTCGGCGGCGAGGATGCGGTCGGTGCATGGCAGACGGGCGGTGGTCGCGCGCTGGGAGCAGGGCTCGAGGGTGCTGTAGAGCGTTGCCCGGCGCAGCCGGGTATCGTTCGCGCCGAGTTTGCCGAGGGCGACTTCCTCGGCGTGCGCCTTGGGTTCGGTCTCGCGGGAGTAGCCGGTCGCGATTTGCTGTCCATCGGCCACGAGCACCGCGCCCACGGAGAATGCGCCCGCTACGGTGGGGCACCGTCCAGCCAGTTCGATGGCGCGCGTCATCCAGTGATGGTGGCCTGGTTCGGTCACTGGCTCTCCTTCGGGTGGTAGCGCAACACGGCGACGTCGCCGAGTTGGGTGACCTCGACCAGTTTCATTCTGCGGGTCGGACCGCCAGGAAATCGTGCGGGGTTCAGCAATCGCGGGGCGCTGGAGTCGCCGACCAGGTTCGGGCCGATCGCGAGCTGAAGCTCGTCGGCGAGTTCGGCCGACAAGAACGCGGTGTGCAGGTGGCTGCCACCTTCGACCATGAGGCGTTGGACACCGCGGTCGCCGAGGTCATCGAGCAGAGCGCCGAAATCGACTGTTTCGCCCAGCGCTACAACCTCGGCCAGGTCGCTGAGTCGTTCGCTTGCTTTCGCCGCCCCTGCCGTTGTTGTGTAGACGACGGGTCGGTGCTCGGCGGTGCCGTGGTGCCAGAATTCGGCGTCCGGGTCGAGGTTGCCACTGGCGGTGACGGTCACCTTCAGTGGCTGTGCGGTGCGTCCAGCAGCAACGCGTTCCTGTTGCCGGGTTCGGCTTTTCACGATCAGACGGGGGTTGTCGTTGCGGATGGTCGTCGCGCCGATCAAGATAGCGTCGGAGTCGGTGCGAATTCGGTCGACGCGGTCGAAGTCCTCGGTGTTGGACAGCAGCAGTCGTTGCGGGCTGGTGTCGTCGATGTAGCCGTCGATGCTGACCGCGACCGACAAGAGTACGTATGGGCGGACCATGATGGGACGAGTGAGTGACATGAGGACCACCTCTTCAGAGCCGGGCCTGGCTACGTATCCAGACCTGATCGGTTTCATCAGCACCCGCGCCGACCGGGAGCAGCTGGTCGAGGGTGTCGTTTACTCAGCTGCTCAGCGTAATAGCTGGATAAACCGGGATCTGTCTGCCTCGATACCGCGGTTGGCTTCCTTGTGTCGCTGCCGTGATACGGCATGCGGATTCCGGAGCCTGTCACGGTCACCAGTAGCGATGGGTATTCGGTGGGATCGGGGTACAGGCCCGATATGGAAAGCGCGGTGAGGGCGCATTGCCAGATGCGCTGTCACGCAGTCCGCGTGAGAGAGGGATACTGAAATCAGAAATGTAATTGTCTTGGTCTGGTTACTGGTCGGCATGGTAGCCGCAGCGCAACGCGACTACTTCGACAGCAGTCCGGTGAACTGCGCTGGTTTTGCCACCGTCGCCGTCACTGTTATAGCGGGTCCACTCAATTACCTGGGCGTGGATCCCAAGATTTCGGATTGCACTGTGCCACAACCAAGCTCGTAGCACAGTAGGGATGGTGGCCGGTTGAGTGGGTGTTTCGTTCGCCCGACCCTCGCAGGATCGAGCCAAGTGAGCGGAGTGATCCAGGAGGATGTGAATCTCAAGTATTTCAATTATTTTCGGATGCGCGTCGGGCGAATGTATGGAGGTACCGGCCGATATTCCGGGTATCTGCCGATATTCCGGGTATCTCCTGTGCACGGAAAGCATGGAAGGAACCGAAGATGCGCGACCATCAATCTCGTGTGTGGGCCAGGCGTGGCACGGTCTCCCGGCTGTTCGGGCTACTGCTGCTGATCTGGCTGGCCATCGGGCTGCTCGCAGCCGGTCAGCGAAACTATTTCGACAGCGTTCCCCCGGACGACTGCGCTCGTTGGGCCACGATCGCCGTGACAACACTCGCGGGCCCGCTCAACTATGTGGGTATGAATCCGAAAGTCGGCTCCTGTCAACTCCCGCAGCCGAGCCAGTAAAACGCTTTGGCGGAAAAGATCTCGGTAGAAACGACTCGGCCCCGCACCCGAGTTATGGGGGCGGGACCGAGCGATAGTCATCGGATCAGCTGACGCCGACCGGCTCCTTCCCGGTCTCGGTCGCACGCTGCCGCAGCTCGTGCAGCTTCGCACCTTCGATGTCGATTTCGGGCAGGATTCGGTCGAGCCACTTCGGCATCCACCACGACCACTTGCCCATCAACACCAGAAGTGCGGGCATCAGCACCATGCGGACGATGAACGCGTCCAGCAGCACGCCTACAGCCAGTGCGAAGCCGAACGACTTCGTTGTCACGTCATTTTCCAGCATGAACGAGCCGAACACCGAGATCATGATGATCGCCGCCGAGGTCACCACGCGTGCACCGTGGTGATAGCCGGAGACCATCGAGTCTTTGGCGGACTTGCCGTGCACGAACTCTTCGCGGATGCGGGTCACCAGGAAGACCTGATAGTCCATCGCGAGACCGAACACCAGCCCGATCAGCATGATCGGCATGAAGCTGACCAGCGGATGCGGATCGTCGACCAGGCCGAGCTTGCCCTCCTGGAAGATCAGTACGGTCGCACCGAAGGTCGCGGCCACCGACAACAGGAACCCTAGCGCCGCGGTGAGCGGCACCAGGATCGACCGGAACACCAGGATCAGCAGGACGAATGCCGCACCCGCCACGATCGCCAGATAGGGCACGATTTTGCTGAGCAGCACATGGTCCATATCGGCGTATACCGCCGTGGTGCCGGTGATGCCGTACTCCATACCGTATTCGGCCTTCAGCTCACCCTCGGCCTGCCTGGCCTCCCGCACCAGGTCTTTGGTGTCCTGGTTATTGGGTCCCGACTTCGGCACACCGTTGAGCAGCACGCCCTGTCCGTCTTCGCTCCATTGTGGCGCGGTCACGTAGTCCATATCGGGATAGGAAGTGAGCTTGGCGCGCAGCGCCTCGACTGCGGCCTCGCGCTGCTCGGCGGGCACATTGCCTAGATCGGCAGCCACATTCAGCACGCCGTTGCTGCCTTCGCCGAAGCCTTGGGTCCGCAGCTCGTATGCCTTACGGATGGTCGAGGTCTTCGGCATGCTGTCTTCACCGGGCAGGCCGAGATTCAAGCCCGTCGCAGGTAAGGCGAGCGCGCCGAGCACCGCGACGCTCAGCGCCAGCGCAACGCCGGGAGCCCTGCCGATCAGCCGTCCGAAGCGCATGCCGTTGGTGACCGCGGTATCGTCCTCGGGGTCGTGCTGGGCCACCAGTGGCAACTTCGGCTTGAACAGGGTGCGACCGAACGCACCCAAGATCGCCGGCATGAGTGTGATCGCGGTGAGCACGGCGAAACCGGTGGCGATCGCGCCACCCAGGCCCATGAAGGTCATGAACTGGACGCCGACGATGCTCAGACCCGCCAGCGCGATAATGACCGTCAGGCCGGCGAATACCACTGCGGATCCGGCGGTGCCGAGCGCGGTGCCCGCGGCTTCCTCTGGTGAATCCCGTACCGCCAGCTCGTGTTTGTATCTGGACACGATGAACAGCGCGTAGTCGATGGACAGCGCGATGCCGATCATCAAGGCGAGGAATGTGGTGAAGCTGGGAACCTCGATCACCGAGGTGCCGAGCGTGATCAGCGAGAGGGCCGCGCCTACGCCGACGAGTGCGGTGACGAGTGGCACGAATGCGGCGATGAGCGCGCCGAACGCCACGATCATCACGACCAGCGCAACCGCGGAGCCGATCGCTTCGGACCTGCCGCTCGGAGTCTCCGGCTTCTGCATGATCGAGCCGCTGATCTCTACCGTGAGCCCGGCATTACGCGCATCGTTCGCTACCGTCTGCACCGCCGCCCGATTCTCGTCGGTCACATCGGCGATCTTCTCGATCGTGAACGGGACACTGAGCACCGCCACTGTGTTCGGCGCGGTCTCGCTGAGCACGTTCAGTGGCGCGCCGCTGCATTTCGCCGGGTCGGGATTGTCCAGGCAGCCCATCTTCTCAGTGGCGTCGACCGGGTTGACGATCGGCTTGCTGTGATCGATTATGTTCAGCCCGCCGAGCTCGGCGATGAACGCGTCCAGCGCCACCCGGTTCGCCGGGTCGGTCAGCCGCTGCCCTTCGGGCGCGCCAATGACATAGGTACCGGTGACCGCGTTGGGTTTGAAGGCAGCGGAGGCACCGGGAAAGCGCTTGTCGAGGATTTCGTTGGCGCGGTCTGCGGGCAGGTTCGGCATGCTGAAATCGTCGGTGGTCGATTTGCCGAATACCGCGCCCAAGCCGACGAGGAGCACCAGTAAGGCGAGCCAGGCCGGGAGGACTATCCATTTGCGGCGGAAGGCGAACTTCCCCCATCTATACAGGTAAACGGACACGAGTGGTCAACTCCTAGCGGTAACTGGGACTGTGCCGGGTCTGCGTGTAGACAGCACTTGCGGGCATCCTGCGTGCCCGCCTCCACTGACACTCTCTGCCTACCGTGCGGTAGGTAGACTACCCAGTAGCTAAGCGGAGGTTCAACCTCGACTCTGTGGGTGATATTCGCCGAGCGAGTATGTAATGAGAGGATCACCCGATGAATGTCCGGGACGCACCAGATATCGTTGTCGCAGGTGGAGACACTAAAATCGCGATTCGCGATGCGGCGGTGAAATTGTTCGCGGCCAAGGGGTTCGAACAGACGAGTCTGCGTGAAGTCGCGGATGCGGTGGGAATCACAAAGGCATCGCTCTACTATCATTACGCATCCAAACTCGATCTGCTGCTGGCGATCATGGATCCGGTTGTCGATAACATGCGGGCGGTGGTCGACGATCTCGATCACGTTCCGTATGGCCCGGATGGCATCCGCCGAGTCCTGCGAACCTATCTGCGCGGTCTGCTCCAACACCGTGACGCCGGAGTACTCGTAATGCGTGACACGGTGGCGATCGTCAATGCGATGGCCGACCGCTGTCCGGATATGATGAGCGAAACTCAGGTGCTACGGGAATGGCTCGCCGGACCGGATGCCACCGCGGCGGACCAGCTGCGCGCCAGTGCGGCGCTCGAGGTGATCGGGGTCGCGCTGATGTCCAAGGAACTGGCGCCGAACGCGGATGACGCGCTGGTGGAATCATTGCTGTTGGACGCGGCGACGTGTGTGCTCATCGCCTGCGCCACCGCGTAGATTCGAGCTACCCACCGCCGACGCCAGGGAGTTGCCGCTGTGCACATCACCGCGAAAATCGATTACGCGGTGCGGACGCTGCTCGAGATCGCCAGTGCTCCGCGTCTGCACAATGCTACGGCTGGGTTCGGTGGGTCGGTGCTGCCCGCTGCTCCTGTGGTGAAAGCCGAGGCTATCGCTACCGCGCAGCAGATTCCGCCTAAAGTGCTCGAATCCGTGCTCGGTGAGCTGCGCCGTGCCGACCTGGTGATCAGCAGACGTGGGCCGGTTGGCGGGTACTGGCTGGCCAGGCCTGCGGCCGAGATATCCATCGCGGATGTGATCCGCGCGCTGGAGGGCCCGCTCGCATCGGTGCGCGGTGCGCGGCCGGAGGATGTGCGTTACTGCGGTTCGGCCGAATCGTTGCAGCGGGTGTGGATCGCACTGCGGGTCAATATCCGAGCGATACTGGAGAACGTGACCATCGAGGACATCGCTCGCGGGCAGCTGCCCGGTTTCCTGGAGGAGCTCACCGAGAATCCGGACGCATGGGCCAGGAGATAATGTCATGTGTCCTGTTGAGAGGGTGTTGCTGTTGGTCGGGAATCTCTACGACGTATCCCACTGATTACCGGTAGCCTGCGATTCATTATGCTGATCGGATTGCTTCGCACGTACCTATCGCCGTACCGTGCTCAACTGGTAGGGGTCGTTGCGTTTCAGCTGGTTTCCGTTATCGCGATGCTGAACCTGCCGAGCCGCAACGCGGACTTGATCGACAACGGCGTCGCCAAGGGGGATCTCGGCTATATCTGGAGCACCGGATTATGGATGCTTGCTATCACCGGGGTGCAGATCGTCGCCTCGGTCGCTGCGGTCTACCTCGGCGCGCAGGCGGCGATGGGTGCGGGCCGGGATCTACGCGGCGCGTTATTGCACCAGGTGGGCACCTTCTCCGCACGTGAGATGGGGATGTTCGGCGCACCGTCGCTGATCACTCGCAACACCAATGATGTCCAGCAGGTACAGCTACTTATTGTGATGTCGGCCACCATATTGGTGATGGCGCCTGTGATGTGCGTCGGTGGGATCATCATGGCGTTGCGGGAGGATTTCGGTCTGTCCTGGCTGCTGCTTATCGCGGTGCCCGCGCTCGGTCTGTCCATGGGGTTGTTGATCACCAAGATGGTACCGGGTTTTCGCGCGATGCAGACCAGGATCGACGAGGTGAACCGGGTGCTGCGAGAGCAGATCACTGGCATTCGAGTGGTCCGGGCATTTGTTCGAGAGCGCCAGGAGATCTGGCGTTTCGGTCTGGCCAACTCTGAGCTCACCGATACCGCGCTGCGGGTGGGCCGATTGATGGCACTGATGTTTCCGACGGTCATGCTGATCAGCAATGTCACCGCTGTCGCGGTGATCTGGTTCGGTGGGCATGAGATCGACGCGGGGAACATGCAGATCGGCTCGCTCACCGCGATGCTGTCCTACATCATGCAGATCCTGATGGCCGTGATGATGGCCTCGTTCCTGGCCATGATGGCGCCGCGGGCCGCGGTTTCCGCCGACCGGATCAGCGAAGTGCTCGCCACCGAGTCCTCGGTCCACCCACCGCGACTGCCGCAGTCGTTCACTGATGACCCGGCTGTGGTGGATATCAAGTTCGCCGAGTTCGCCTTCCCAGGGGCGGAGCAGCCGGTATTGCAGGCCATCTGGTTCCAGATGCGTCCCGGCACCACCACCGCGATCGTCGGTGCCACCGGCGTAGGTAAAACCACATTGATCAATCTCATCCCTCGATTGATGGACGTCACCGACGGCGCGGTCTACGTTGGCGGCACCGACGTGCGCCATATCGACCTGGAGTCGTTGCGTGCGCAGATCGGCCTCGTGCCTCAGAAGGCATATCTGTTCTCCGGGACGGTCGCAGGCAATCTGCGCTACGGCAATCCAGACGCCACCGACGAGGAGCTATGGCACGCGCTGGAGATCGCGCAGGCCGCTGATTTCGTCCGGGACATGCCGGAGGGGCTGGACACTCCGGTCGCTCAAGGTGGCACGACGGTCTCCGGCGGTCAACGTCAGCGTCTGGCCATCGCGCGAGCGCTGGTGAAGAAACCACGGGTGTACCTGTTCGATGACTCGTTCTCCGCACTCGATGTCGAGACCGACGCCAGGCTTCGGGCGGCGCTGAAGTCGGAGACCGCCGACGCCTCGGTGCTCATCGTGGCGCAGCGTATCACTACCATCCGCGATGCCAACCAGATCGTCGTGCTGGAAGATGGTGCGATGGCCGGTGTCGGCACCCATGACCAGCTGCTGCGAGAGTGCGCGGAGTACCGGGAAATCGTCGAATCACAGCTGAGTGCCGAGGAGGCGCGATGAGGGATCATGGCGTAGCGGCCTTGTCGCGCCGGTCGGGTGCGGGTGTCCTGCAGATTACCGTAGGCGCGATGAGGGATCATGGCGTAGCGCCTTGTCGCGCTGGTCGGGTGCGGGTGTCCCGCAGGATGCGGGAAGCGCGATGAGACCGGGAATGCCAACCTCCGGTGCGCCGGACAGCAAAGCGAAATCGTTCGGCCCCTCCCTGAAACGTCTGCTGCGCAGACTTGCGCCTGAGCGGTTCTACGTAGGTGTGATCGTCGCGTTGGCGATCGCCGCAGTGGTATCGAACATATTTGGTCCCTATCTGCTCGGTAAGGCGACGAACCTGGTCTTCGACGGCGTGGTCGGCAAGCAGCTGCCTTCGGGGCTTACCAAGGATCAGGCGATAGCGGAGCTGCAGTCGAGGGGCGACAACACGGTCGCCGACATGCTCAGAGCCATGGACATAGTACCTGGCGTCGGTGTGGACTTCGGGGCAGTCGGTCGGGTTCTCATCCTGGTACTCGTGCTCTATCTCGGAGCTTCTGTGTTCAGCTGGCTGCAGGGATATCTGCTCAATATCGTGATCAACCGCACGGTCAAGCGGTTGCGTAGTGACATCGAGGACAAGATCCATCGGCTTCCGCTGCGTTACTTCGACTCCGCCCCGCGTGGTGATGTGCTCAGCCGGGTGACCAACGATGTGGACAATGTGTCGCAGAGTCTGCAGCAGACCATGAACCAGCTGATCATGTCGGTGTTCTCAGTACTGGGCATCCTGGCCATGATGTTTTGGATCTCGTGGTTGCTCGCGGTGATCACGCTGCTTACCGTGCCGGCTGCCATTGTGGTCACCGCGCAGATCGCGAAACGCTCCAAGCCGCACTTCGTCGATCAGTGGAAGTACACCGGCCTGGTCAACGCCCAGGTCGAGGAAGCCTACACCGGCCATGAGGTGGTCACCGCATTCGGCCGCAATCGTGAGGTCGGCAAGGAGTTCGACAAGCGCAACGAGCAGCTGTATCAAGCCAGCTTCCGGGCGCAGTTCATCTCCGGCCTGATCATGCCGACGGTCATGTTTCTCGGGAATGTGAACTTCGTGCTGGTTGCGCTGATCGGTGGTCTCAAAGTGGCGACAGGCTCCCTCTCTCTGGGCGAGGTACAAGCGTTTATCCAGTATTCTCGGCAGTTCAGCCAGCCACTGACCCAGATCGGCGCGATGGTCAACCTGCTGCAGTCCGGAGTCGCCTCGGCCGAGCGGATCTTCGAGATCCTCGATGCTGAGGAACAAAGCCGGGACCCGGAGATGGCTACTACTCGTCCGGTCGACCGTGGCCGGGTGGAGTTCGAGGCTGTTTCGTTCCGCTATGAACCGGACAAGCCGGTGATCGAGCGGTTGTCGCTGGCCGCCGAGCCCGGCCATGTGGTCGCTATTGTGGGCCCGACCGGCGCGGGCAAAACCACGTTGGTGAATCTGCTCATGCGATTCTATGAGCTGAACGCGGGAACCATCACTATCGATGGGGTCGATATCACCCAGGTCACCAGAGGCCACCTGCGCTCTCGAATCGGCATGGTGTTGCAGGACACGTGGCTGTTCCGTGGCACTATCCGGGAGAACATCGCGTACGGCAATCCGCTTGCGAGCGAGGAAGAGATCCTTGCCGCGGCCCGTGCCGCGTATGTGGATCGCTTCGTACACGCGCTGCCCGATGGCTACGACACGATCATCGACGAGGAGGGCTCCGGTGTCAGCGCGGGGGAAAAGCAGCTGATCACCATTGCCCGCGCGTTCCTGGCCAAGCCGTCGATCCTCATCCTGGACGAGGCGACCAGTTCGGTGGACACCCGCACCGAACTGCTGGTGCAGCACGCCACCGCCGAGTTACGCAAGGATCGGACCAGCTTCGTCATCGCGCACCGGCTGTCCACCATTCGCGACGCGGACCTCATCGTTGTCATGGAGGCAGGCCGGATTGTGGAGCACGGCACACATGAGCGGTTGCTCGCGGAGCGAGGAGCGTATTACCGCTTGTACAACGCTCAGTTCGCGGCGGCCGCCGCTACTGCGTGAACCGCTCGGCGGACGCATCGGTGGCCTGCTGCGGAAGACATCCGACGGACTGCGAGGATAGCGGGGTGTCCGGTCCTGAATCATTCTCCTTCACCATCGGTACTCGCCTGGATGGACGGCACGGCCGCTCCGGAGTGATCGCCACGCCGCACGGTGCGATCGCCACGCCGGCTTTTATCCCGGTTGGCACCAAGGCGACAGTCAAGGCGGTACTGCCGGAAACCATGCGGGACCTCGGCGCCCAGGCGCTGTTGGCCAATGCCTACCACCTCTATCTGCAGCCGGGCGCCGACATTGTGGACGAAGCGGGTGGGCTCGGCGCTTTTATGAACTGGTCTGGGCCCACCTTCACCGACAGCGGGGGATTTCAGGTGATGTCGCTGGGCGTCGGGTTCAAGAAAGTGCTCGCGATGGAAGCGGTCGATGTCCGCAGGGACGATGTGATCGCCAAGGGCAAAGAACGACTGGCTACTGTCGATGACGACGGCGTCACTTTCCGCTCGCACCTGAATGGTTCCAAGCACCGGTTCACTCCCGAGGTGTCCATGGGTATCCAGCATCAGCTAGGTGCCGACATCATGTTTACCTTCGACGAGCTGACCACACTGCTCAACACCCGTGCTTATCAGGAGAAATCGGTACAGCGCACGCATGAGTGGGCGCAGCGCTGCATCGATGAGCACGAGCGGTTGACTGTCGCGCGCACCCATCGTCCGTATCAGGCGCTGTTCGCAGTCATCCAAGGCGCGCAATACGAGGACTTGCGTCGCAAGGCCTGCCGCGGGCTGGAGTCCATTCGAGGAAACACGGGAACAAGTTTCGACGGTTACGGCATCGGCGGTGCGCTGGAGAAGCATAGTCTAGGCACTATCGTCGGCTGGTGCTGCGACGAATTGCCTGAGGACAAGCCACGGCACATGCTCGGTATCAGCGAGCCGGAGGACATCTTCACTGCCATCGAGAACGGTGCGGATACCTTCGACTGTGTGAACCCTTCGCGGGTGGCGCGCAACGCCGCGATCTACGTCGAGACCGGTCGATTCAATATCGACACCAGGCGCTTCCGCCGTGACTTCACTCCGATCGACGAGTCTTGTGACTGCTACACCTGCGCCAACTACACCCGCGCCTACATACATCATCTGTTCAAGGCCAAAGAGATGCTCGCGGCTACCTTGTGCACGATCCATAACGAACGCTTCACGGTGCGAATGGTCGACCGCATCCGGCAGAGCATCGATGGTGGATACTTCGATGAGTACAAGGCGCGGACACTTGGTCGCTGGCAGGCACGGAGCTGATGCGCCATACAGTGCCTGCCGCGCTGCTGCCGTGAGTATTCAGCGAGCACAGTGGATGGTGGACGGGTCGGGTGGAACCGATTGCGCGGGTCGCGAACTCGATTGGCAGCTTCGCCCGGTTCGGGGTGTACGACTCCTGGCTCGCGGGCCCGCGCTGTTTCGGCGTCGGCGCTCAAGCGTGCAGGGGATCGGTCTTCGTCGGAGCGTAGGTGGTTTCGTGCTTCTTTATGAACGCGATTACCCGGTAGGTGATCGGTAGTACGAGTATCTCACAGAGAGTTTTCCAGATGAATCCGACGACTACGAAGTTCACAAACTGCTGCCAGGTATCGATGCCGATCGCGCCTGCGGCAATCGAGCAGAACAGCAGGGTGTCGGCGAATTCGCCGACGACAGTCGATCCGATCAGTCTGGCCCACAGGTGTTTTTCTTTTGTCCGCTCCTTGATCAACACCAATGTGACGGAATTCAGCAGTTGGCCGACGAAGTATCCGACCAGACCGGCGACAACGAGCCGCGGTGTCGTCCCGAGGACGGTGCGGAAAGCCTCCTGGTTGTCGTAGAAGCCTGCGGCGGGCAGTTGGATTGCGATAGTGAAGCACACGACTGTCAGCAGCAGTGCGCCGAAGCCGTAGTAGATGGCGCGCCGAGTGGCACGGAAACCGTACACCTCGCTGAGCACGTCGCCGAGGATGTAGGCCAAGGGAAACAGGAAGAAGGCTCCGTCGGTGGCGATGGGCAGGATCTGAAGCGGCCCGAGCGACAGCGAGCGGTCGCCGAGGATCTCCACTCCCTTGGTCGCGCAGATATTGGAGATGATCAGGGTCGTGGTGAACAAGGCCACGATCGGCACATAGTAGCCCCGCGCTATCTGGGCAAATGCCGCATGTTCCAGCGCGGGGCGCCCAGACTCCAGGTGTTCTGCAGTGGCTTTCGACTTACTCACCCGCATCATCCAACCAGGTAGTGGAATACGCTGTAACAATGACGAATCCTGGTGATTCCGACGAGTGGTGGAAGCAGTCCGGCGACCGAGGCGTGTCGCCGGACACCGGAGGGCAGAGTCCGGTCCCGCAGTACCCGAGTCCTGAGCAGCCTTCCGATTACCCGCCGGCGTCACAGTATCCGATGCAGCCACCGCCGATGATGCCACCACAGCAGCCGTCCTATCCGCCGCCCGCATCACCTTATCCACAGCCGAACTATGGCTACCAAAGTCCCTATCAACCCTACGGGGCGCAACCTCATGGGGCGCCGGTGCGCGGTACCAATGGGATGTCGATCGCCGCGCTGATCGTGTCGTTGTCCGGCTTTGTCACCTGTGGGATCGGCTCGATCATCGGCGCCATTCTCGGTGCGATCGCTCTGAACCAAGTCAAGCAGTCCGGCCAGGAGGGGCGTGGCATGGCATTGGCAGGCATCTGGATCGGTCTCGGCACGATAGCGGTCGGCATCCTCTGGATTGTCATCACGTTCAGCCTGGGGATGATGAATTCGTAGCGCTAGCCGGAAAACAAACAGGGGCGTACCCGAGATGGTTGCGCCCCTGTTTGTTTCGTACTCTTGCGCGGGTCAGGCCTTGACCACCTGGGTGCCGCCGGCGAACTTGTCGTGCCAACCCTGCTTGTTCGGGTCCTGCGATATGGTGACCGCGATGTAGATCGCCAGGCCCAGCGTTATGAGGCCGCCGATGCACGGAATAATGCTCGCGGCGAGGAACAGATTGCGTTTCAGCGAGGTGACCGGATCGATCTTGGCGGCGCCGCCGGGAGCGACCACCTTCAAGCCGAGGAGCCTCTTACCGATCGTGGTGCCCTGCGAGGTTTCCATGCCGACGAAATAACCGAGCAGCATCGCGGTCCAGAGCACGCCGAGTCCGAGGGCCAGGAAGAAGGAGTCTCGCACCAGAGCGGAGAGGATGATGTAGGGGACGAACAGCACAAGCCAGTCGATGACACGAGCGCCGATGCGGGTGCCGAGGTCACCTGCCTGGCTGTTGTGGCTGCCGAACCCGGGCTGCTGTGGGTACTGACCATAGGGATCTTGCCCGTATTGGGGCTGCTGCCCGTATTGGGGCTGCCCGTACTGAGGCTGTTGCCCGTACGGTTGCCCGCCCTGGGGATACTGGTTGGGGTCGTACCCACCGCTTGTCATAGTGTGTCCTCGTCGATTGATCAGTAGTGGACAATACGTACGTTACGGACATTGGTTGCATTGCAACAGTCCATTCACATCGAGCACCCACGGTTCGCGAAGCAGCCGCCGCGCGTCGAACTGCGCGAGTAGCTCAGCCGACGACGTCGCGTTATAGCCTAGCGAAGCAGCCAGTGTCGCGATGACATCATCGGGAGTCTCGCCGAGTGCGATTCGGTCGGCGAGCGTCACCGCGCCATCCCGTTTGGCCAACCGCCGCCCAGCCGCGTTGAGTACCAGTGGTACATGAGCATAGTGCGGTACCGAAAGGCCGAGCAGGGTCGCGAGGTAAGCCTGCCGGGGAGTCGAGGGCAACAGGTCGTCGCCGCGCACTACCTGATCGATACCCTGCACCGCGTCATCCACTACGACCGCGAGATTGTAGGCCGGGATGCCGTCGGCGCGGCGCAGCACCACATCATCGACCGGGCCGCGGTAGTTGCCGTGCAGGCTATCGTCTATGTCGAATTCGGTGATCGCCGCACGCAGGCGTAGCGCCGCAGGGCGCCCCTCAGCGCGCCGCTGGGCGCGTGCCGTCGATGTCAGTGCCCGGCACGTGCCGGGATAGGAGCCCATCGGGCCATGCGGCGCTGTCGCTGCCTGCTGGATCTCTCTTCGGGTGCAATAACACTCGTAAGTGAGTCCGGCAGCGGTAAGGCGTTCGATAGCTGCTCGGTATATCGGCAGCCGTTCGGACTGGCGTACCACGGGTCCGTCCCAGTCGACGCCGATCGCGGAGAGATCGTCCAATTGCCTGCGTTCCGCGCCGACGCGAACCCGGTCCAGATCCTCGACCCTGAGCAGGAACCGCCTGCCGGTGGATCGGGCGAATGCCCACGCGAGCAGTGCGGTGCGGAGGTTACCCAGGTGCAGATCGCCAGACGGGCTCGGTGCGTACCGGCCCGCGCCTATCTCAGTCATGGGCCAGACCGGTGAGCGGTGAGGTATACACAGTATTCATGGTATGGGCACGTGATCAGTGGCGTAGCCGCGGCTGAAGGTCGGTGGTGGACGGTTCACCGCCTGCCGTCAAGATGGAGAGCAGTGATTCGGCGTGCGTGATCAGTCCGGCACGGTCGATACCGTAGGGCATTCGGTCGTCTTCAGGTTGATAGGCGGTCAAGCGGACCACCGCGCGGTCGAGCAGTGTCCTCGCGCCCTTGGGATTTCCGCGTTGTATGTGGGTGATACCGACAGCGAACTGTGCGAGAGCCTGCCACAGCATCCGTTCGGCGAACGGCCCGTTCTTCCACGCGGCTTCCAATACCTCATGCGCATTGAATGCCAGGCCTTCGTTCAGCAGTTGTTGAGCGAAGGTCAGGGTCTGCTCGGGTGACAGCTCGAGGTCGTCCGGAATTCGGGCAACCCCGGTACTGCCAGGTGGCAATGGACGACCGAGACGGTCACGTGGACGGGAGTTACGGGCGCTACCTGCGTCGTCGCGATCGCGTTCGACCATGGTTTCCATGATGCACCGCCCGGCTCGGCGCTGTCGCCGCAGTCTGTGCCCATGGTGAATTAGCTGCCGATAACGGTGCAATCACATCCGCCGAACCGAGTGTGGTACGCCAGTGCGCAGAATGAATGTCACTAGATGGCAATGTTCCCGCAACCCTTGTGCTTTGCGATCATGTCCGATTTCTCTAGTTGAATAGGTAAGAGATGAGCAAACTTTCGATGAACCTGCTAGTGTTGCGCGCGGGGACAAGCCCCGCGCGAGGTTAATTTCCTCTCGAGCCCGCTGTGCGATATCCACGCACCGGGAAAGTGCGCGCTACCGGCAGGCGCACTGCGGTATTCGGTCTTCCGGCCGAGTGCTGAGCTAGCTGGAACGATGTCAGGAGAAATCTCGCTCTCGACGCAGCAAAGGAGCTAGTGCGGTGGAAGCTGATCTGACGGACGCTGTGTGGCGTAAGAGCACATATAGCGGCCCGGACGGGAATTGCGTGGAGGTCGCCTTTCTCGTCGACGGCAACGTGGCCGTTCGTGATACCAAGGACAACGGACGTGGCCCGATCTTGGCCTTCGCGCCGGGCGAGTGGGATGCATTTCTAACAGGGGTCTCGACGGGAGAGTTCCAGCGCGGATGAACTGTTCCGGAGTCACCTGAACAGGGTGGACAGGCCCCGAGTCACACGGACTCGGGGCCTTCGCGCTTTCTGGGTCGATGGGGGTTTCTCGGCGAATTACGCAACAGGATCATATGTATTTGTCCCTGCTTTGTCTGGAGTGCTGGCACCGGAGTGGATATCGTGCTACTCGTGAGCGCGATGGCACCGCAGGATGCAACCATGTACTGGCTATCCGGACGCACACGCAATGACTTATTTCTGCTGTATTGCTTCACTGATCGCGGACAGTCCACCGAGGAACTGATCACCGTGGTCGCCGAACGCAGTGCGCGTATCCCCGACCTGCGGATCCGCCTTCGCGAACTGCCTGCGGATATCGATTATCCAGCCTGGGCATACTGCGAATTCTCCGTCGAGCAATTCATGGAACATCAACTGGCTGAACCTAATTGGGCACATCTGCTGGATGCGGTCGGCGAACTGCTGGGTACCGGGGTCGACGCCGCCATACGCCCATGGCGATTGCATGTGTTCCGCGGAATCCTCGACGCACCGGGACCAGGCGATGGGCCCGCGCTGGTGGCAGTCCTACAACTATCGCATGCGCTGGCCGATGGGCGGCGGGCCTCGGCAATCGGACGTGCGCTGTTCAGCGAGTCCGATACGGCTGGCGAGGATTCTGTGCTTCGGGGCCCGCGCCGAGCAAGGAAGATGCCGTCGCTATCGGCGCTGGTTGCCTACGAGCGTGAAGTACGTATAGCGGTGGGGTTGCTGCGCCTGCCGATTCGGGTGGTGACAACTGTGCTGCGTGGGTATCAAGCCATGCGAGCGCAGCGGCAACTCACGCAGCTGACCGCGAAAGGCCGGTTACCGCCACCTGGACCAGGATTTTCGCCGTGTCTGGTGAACAGACCTGTGGCAGAACCGCCCTCAGGACACGAGGTGCGGATGCTGGTGTGGGGGTCCGCGGACTTGCGGGTGCCCGGTCGCACCGTCACAGTGGTGGTTCTGACCGCAGTGTCGCTGGCGCTCGCCCGCTATCTGGATGACCGGGGTGAGTCGGTGCCGCGCCTCGGCGCTCAGGTACCGATGGCTCTGTCGGAGCAGCCCACCGGACATGGCGTCCACCCGCGCAATAGCTACCGAAGTCTGAGTGTCGACTTGTTCATCGATGAACCGGACTTGCGCTTGCGGGCCGACAAGATCGCCGCTGCGCTCGCCGACCGCCGCTTGCGGGCACAACACCCGTTGCTGTCGGCACAGGGTCGGGTCACCGCGACCGTGCCCGCTCCGCTGTTGCGCCGCGATGTCGAGCGCTATCCCCTCGATGCCGTTCCCGACTCGATCGCGGGCCATACAGTTGTCTCCAGTGTCAACCGTGGTCGTGCTGATCTCGCTTTCGGCGGCGGGACGGTGCGGTTCACCGCTGGGTTCCCGGCGCTGGGCTCGGTCATGCACCTCACGCACGGCGTACACGGCCTCGGCGGCACGCTCACTCTATCTCTGCATGCCGACCCGGCGGTTCTGCCTGATCTCGATGTCTACACCGATCACCTCCGCCGCGCGCTGGCCGCCGTGCATGATGCGCATCGCGCGAAGCCGGATCCGGTCTCGTGCGGGGGACCGCCGCAGTGATGCCCAAGTCTTCGGCGAAGTCAGTGACTCAGGCTCGGGTGAGGGCGGGCTGCGGCGTGGAGTGCGGGAGGTCACTGGAGACCTTGATATCAAGGTCGGCCCGGGTCGCGTTGATCACCGAGCGTTCCTCCTCGATGGTGTTCTCGATCGCCCGTGACCATAGCGCCTGAATTTCCGCGATCTCTTCGGCGGTGGCTTCACCATCGAGTTCGACCCCGCGGCGCTGCACGGTGATGTGTAGCGCCGCAGTGAGCGTGCGCATCAAATCCTCGCAGCGATTGGGAATCTTGCGCTGCGACACAACACGTAGGCCACTAATGAAGCCGCTCGACCCTGCGATGGACCGACGAATGTCTTCGGTAACCTGATCCAGCTCCTCGGCCTCCCAGCGCTCACAATGCAGCAACTGCTGCCGGACATCGCTGGATATCGCCAGTACCGAGGACACCGCGGACAGCACAGACTCCCGCCGCCACTTCTCGTGATCACGGCGATCTGCCGCCGCGTTGGTCAACTCCACACTGCGCTGCGCGGCATCGAGTGTCACCCGATTCCGCTCATCCGCGGCATCGACCGCCGCGCGATTGGTGCGGTTGCCTGCCAATACGCCAACCAATGCCGCACCGGCAACGACGAGGGAACCGAGGAGTGGAAGCCACTGAGTCACGGGAAGATCATCGCATCGTAATCGGAAGCAGCACAGCCGCGATCGCTGGACCCTGAATATCGACCCTGCGCTTTTCCTGCATCTCATCCGGTTCTACCGGTGAAATCCTGAAGTTCGACATGAACCCGACACCGATGCTGCGATGAACCGGATGAGGTGTGGTGTCCTACTCGACTGAAGTGCGGAACTCGATGGTGTGTGCCCCGACCGGTGGATGGCCGTTGTTGATATCAGAGGGGCCGGGCGGATGCGCTGGAAGCACACCCACCCGGCCCCTCTCCGGCGGAGGATAGGGGATTTGAACCCCTGAGGGCGTTAACCCAACCCGCGTTCCAGGCGAGCGCCATAGGCCACTAGGCGAATCCTCCGTGCAGCAGCATACCGGTAAGCACCGCCCAGTCGCCAAATAGGGCGGCTGGAGTGGGTGAAATGCCTGGTTGAAATGGATAGAGAGTCCGCGAGTGTTGAGTTGGGCGGCTGACCCGCTACACTGACCAACGGATCCCGCGCGGCGCGCATCCTGTGAACCCCCCCAGGGCCGGAAGGCAGCAAGGGTCAACGGGCTCTGCCGGGTGCGCGGGGTCCCCTTATCAAGGGATCGTGTGACCGGAGGTTCCTCCCGTAGGGCAACGCGCCTTATTTGCGTAGCATCCGAGTGGCGCACGGGTAACGTGAATATCGGCCGCCGCCGCACATCGGTCCGGCCAAGTTTCCGTCCCTTCAGTGCGTGAAAGGCTGCCCAGGATGCCCCGGCAAACGCAGATCGGTTTGATGAGCTATGAGGAACTCGTGCGCGAACACGAGACCCAGTCCGCGAACTACGCGAAGCTCGGGGCCGAGAAGCTCGCACTGGACTTGACCAGAGGAAAGCCTTCACCGGAACAACTCGACTTGTCTGCCGCGCTGCTCGAGCTGCCGGGTGCGGGCGATTTCCGGGACGGTTCCGGTACCGACTGCCGCAATTACGGAGGCTTGCATGGTCTCCCTGAGTTACGCGCGATCTTCGGCGAGTTGCTCCATATCCCGGTGGACAACCTGCTCGCGGGCAACAATGCCAGTCTCGAACTGATGCACGATGTGATCACCTACGCGATGCTGCACGGCACTGATGACTCCGAGCGGCGTTGGGTTGTCGAGGACACCGTGAAGTTCTTGTGTCCTTCCCCGGGCTACGACCGGCACTTCGCGATCACCGAGGCGCTCGGTTTCGAGATGATCCCGATTCCTATGCACCACGACGGCCCGGACACTCGTATCATCGCCGATCTGTTGGCGAACGACCCACAGATCAAGGGCTTGTGGGCGGTGCCGAACTACGCCAACCCGACCGGTGTTTCCTTCTCCGAAGAGGTTGTTCGCGAACTGGTTTCCATGCCTGCCTCGGCGCCCGACTTCCGGCTGTTGTGGGACAATGCGTACGCGGTGCACCCGCTCACCGACATCGCGGCCCCGGTATTCGATGTGCTCGGCATGGCCGCCGCAGCTGGAAACCCCAACCGACCAATGGTATTCGCCTCTACTTCGAAGATCACCTTTGCCGGCGCTGGTGTGAGTTTCCTCGGCGGTTCGACGGCGAACCTGAACTGGTATCTGCGCCACGCGGCGCGCAACAGCATCGGGCCGGACAAGATCAACCAGCTGCGGCACCTGCGCTTCTTCGAAGATGCCGACGGTGTGCGGGCGCACATGCAGAAACACCGCGCGATCCTGGAGCCGAAATTCGCGCTGGTGCTGAAGATCCTGACCGAGCGCCTCGGTCCGTCCAAGGTGGCCTCCTGGACCGAGCCGAAGGGCGGCTACTTCATCAGCTTGGATGTGCTCGAGGGCACCGCGACGCGGGTGATCTCGCTCGCGAAGGATGCTGGGATCGCGCTGACTGCGGCGGGCTCGGCTTTCCCGTACCGGAAAGATCCGGAGGACAAGAACATCCGGATCGCGCCGAGCTTTCCGAAGCTGTCCGAATTGGAAAAAGCGATGGATGGACTGGCCACCTGTGTGCTGCTCGCGGCTACCGAGAGGCTGCTCAGTCGATAGGGGATCGCATCACAGCGCCGAAGTGCGCCGAACCTGATCGAGTCTGCCCGTGCTCGGCTCGGCTGCCGAGCCGAGCACGGGCTATCTATCCGCAGTCATCGATCGGTTCGGTGCGGTTTGTGGGCGAGAACGGCGAATATGGTGACCGAGATATGGATATCGCCGTCAGCCGCGCCTGCCTCCAGGTCGGCGAGTAGTTGATCGCGCTGCGCGCTGGTGATCGCGCCGCGCGCGACCGTCATAGCGGAGATCCTGGTGACCAACGCACCCGCGCCGACACTGTGGTCCTGTATCAGAGCTTGCGAGCCGATATCGTCGACCATGAGGCCTGCTTCGGTGAGCAGTCCCGGGATGCGGCGTCCGGACAACGGGTTGGTGGTCGCCGAAATCAGTGTGTCGATCACCTCACGCGCAACCTGCCGGTCCCCAGGATGCACGATCGCGGTATCCCAATCGCTGTCTACTACCACGACGCGTCCACCTGGCCGCAGTACTCGTACTATCTCTTTGGCCGCGCGGGCTGGAGCGGTCAGGTGCTGAAAGACGCGCTCGCATAGGACGGCGTCGAAGCTGTTCGCGCCGAACGGTATGCCATAGGCGTCGCCGGGATGGAATGCGACTGTAGCGCCGGCCTGAGCGGCGCGGCGCTCAGCGGTGGCGAGTAGCTGCGGGTCCGGCTCGACGCCGACCGCATTGCCGTTCGGACCCACGGCTTCGGCGAAGGTGATGACTTCTGAGCCGGTGCCGGAACCGATATCCACGGCGTGTTCGCCGGGGCGCAGCGCGAGCGCTTCGTGCGCCCACGCACGTAGTCTACGAATACCGGGTAGCGCGGCCTCGAGGTCGCGAACGTCGACAAGCTGATCTCGGCCTGCTCGATCGAACCGATCTGGGCGTAATGCGTAGGCGTTCATGAGCCTGTGTCCATCCCCGGCCGTTGCCGTCGTACTGGTCGATGTCACCGTCATCGGAGGCATGGCCTGGAGCCTACGCGGCGGGTCGGCTATTCGCGCGTTAAAAGTGTGAGCTAAGTCACTATATACTACGGTGTGATAGCGCTGTGGCCTTGTTGCCGCCTTCAATGTGGACGATGGTTTTCGTGCCATCGGCGTGGACCGTCTGCGACCGAGGGTCTTGCTAATGCGAAGATGCGGAATTTGTTCCTGCCCTATCACTTCCGGGGCACGCTGCGCTGTGCGGATATGCCGAGCGAGCTCCATCCCCCACGAGTGGTACGTACCGGCGGATACTTCGATAGCGGCAGGGGCGCGATACCGGTGAGCATGATGACAACAGTGTGCCGTAGTCCGCGAGGGTGCCTACAGTCGTGGTGATCAGGCGGGTGATACGCGCGGTCGTGGATTCTCGTAGAACGACGAGCTGTGGTTCGAAACAGGCCAAGACGGAGATCATACGGCCCGCCGAGGCAGGTTCATCGCACCAGTGGGCTCGGTGCGATGAACGACTGACATCTCACGCCCACATCGAGAGTGATTCCGGTGGCCGCCCGATGTGTTCAGACCGTTCGGTCGTTCTCCAGTGTGCGGCCAAGGTGTCCCTCGCCGAGCCGCCGCGGCGCATGTCCGTGTACCCCTTCGGCATATGCCGTTTCGGCGTGCAGGGCAAAGTCGATACCCGCGGTTTCGTCTTCTTTGCTGACCCGGAACCCGATCAGTTTGTCGATGCCTTTGCCGAGTGCGAACGAAATCCCGAACGCGTAAGCAGCGACCACGAGCACGGCCACCAGCTGTTTGCCGAGTTGAGTGAAGCCTCCGCCGAAGAACAGTCCTTCGACCCCGCCAGTCATTACCTGGGTGGCGAGCAGGCCGATCAGCACAGTGCCGACAACACCGCCGACCAGGTGCACGCCCACAACGTCCAGCGAGTCGTCATAGCCCGCCTTGAACTTCCAGCCGACGGCGAATGAGCACACCATGCCGGCCGTGAGACCGACGAGCAGCGCGCCGAGCGTGTTGACCGATCCGCAAGATGGGGTGATGGCAACCAGGCCGGCCACTACACCGGAAGCGGCACCGAAGGTCGTCGGTTTGCCATCGCGGATCTGTTCCACCACGAGCCAGCCGAGCATGCCCAAGCAGCCCGCGACCAGTGTATTCAAGAAGACTGCCGCGGCGAGGCCATCCGCAGCCAGGGCCGAGCCGGCGTTGAAGCCGAACCAGCCGAACCATAGCAAGCTCGCGCCGAGCAGCACGAAAGGCAGATTGTGCGGGCGCATCGCGTCGACCTTGAACCCGATACGTGGACCCAATACCAAGGCAAGCGCCAAGGCCGATGCGCCGGAAGCGATCTCGACTACCAGACCGCCCGCGTAGTCCAGCGCTCCGAATGAGGCGAGCCAGCCGTCCGGACCCCATACCCAGTGGGCGATCGGCGCGTATACTGCTAGTGCCCAGAGTGGTACGAAGATCATCCATGAGACGAACTTGGCCCGATCGGCAATGGCGCCACTGACCAGTGCGGCGGTCAGGATGGCGAAAGTTAACTGAAATGTTGCGAACAGTAGTTCGGGGACCGAGCCCTGCACGGAATTCGGGTCTATGCCGCGCATCCCGAAATGGCTAGAGCCACCGATCAGTCCACCACCCGCGTCGTCGCCGAAGGCGAGACTGTAGCCGAACAGTAACCATGTCACAGTTACCAGCGGAATGCTGATGAAACTCATCATCAGCATGTTGAGTACGCCGGTCGAGCGCACCATCCCACCGTAGAAAATGGCCAGGCCTGGGGTCATCAAAAGGACCAGAGCCGTACTGACGAGCAGCCAGGCGGTGGCTGCGGGATCGATAGTTGAGGACACGGGTTGACTCCTTTCACGCGTTCATGCGTTGCGAGAAAGTTACCGAACAGTCACTAACGGCTCGACGGCCGTGTGGAGCACGTACTGGCTCCGGCCAGATCGCAGTCCGATCGTGACTTGGATATCCGGGTGCTAGCCCATATCCAGGAATCGGATTTGGTGCCGGTCACATCGCGAGCGCGGTGGATGTGGTGTTCGGGCATGCTGTGGTGAGGTGTCCGGGTATTCAGCCTGGACGCGGCGGCCGTGGCTGTTCGTCACCGATCACGCCCGTCTCGCGGTTTCCATCGTGCGAGTCTCGGTGGTGGTTTCGCCTTCGTTCAACCCGATTGCGGTATGCAGGCGAACTAGCGGTCCGGGCGCCCACCAGTTGACCGAGCCGAGCAGCCGCATGAGCGCGGGTGCGAGCATGGTACGGATGATCGTGGCGTCGACCAGCACGGTCAGCATGAGTCCGAGTCCCATCAGCTGTATAAACGACACTTTCGAGGTCGTCAATGCGCCGAACACGATAGCCATCAGAACGGCCGCGGCGGTGACGATACGGCCCGTGCGTGCCACCCCGGCCGCGATCGCACGGGTGTTATCACGGGTGGCCAGCCATTCCTCCCGCACCCGCGACAACAGGAACATCTCGTAGTCCACCGACAGGCCGAAGGCTAGGCAGAACATCAGAATCGGGATAGTCGGAATCAGGTAGCCCGTCGGAGTGAAGCCGAGTAGCCCGGACAGGTGTCCATCCTGGAACACCCATACCATCGCGCCGAATGCCGCGCCAAGGGAAAGCGTGCTCAATGCGAGTGCTTTGATCGGCAGCACGATGCTTCCGGTGAACAGGAACAGCACGATGAACGTAGTCAGCCCGATCAGCACACTCGCGATCGGAAGCCGATCGGCCAGTGCGCTCAGGGAGTCGGCATTGGTCGACGCGACACCACCATAAAGCGCGGGGCCCGGTGCGGGGATCGCACGGATCGTCCGCAGTTGTTGTTCACCGGCGGAGGAGGAGGGATCAACCCTGGTGGTGACGGTCAGAAAGGTTCCTGCGTCGTTGGCCATACCGGGCGGGGCTGGGGCGACACGGTTTCCGGAGACGTAGGTTCCGGCATTGGACAGCACTGTGGTCACGGCGTCGATCTGGGACAGCTCGGCGGCATACCTACCGATCGCCGCAGCGTCGCCGTGATAACCGTCCAACACGATCGTGGTGGTGTCCACGGGGTTGGCCTGGGGGAACTCGGCGCGTAGTGTGTCACCGACCTGACGACTGGCGGCGTCGGAAGCCAATACCCGATCGTCAGGGTAGCCGAACTTCACCGACAAGAACGGGGAGCCGAGCGCGAGCAGTATCACGATGATCGCGATCGTGACCGGTGCCGCGTGCCGCATCACCAGACTGACTACTCGGTACCAGCCGGTCTGCTCGAGCATCTGGGGACCGGGTGCCGGAGCGGACCGGTGGAACAAGCGCCGCAGGGGAATCCGTAGGTCGAGGGCGTTCACCCGAGGGCCGAGCAGGGTGAGCGCCGCAGGCAGGACCAGGATTGCCGCGATTGCTGCCGCGCCGACGACCGCGACGCCCGAATAGGCGAAAGATTTCAGGAAGTACACGTCGAACACGACCAGCGCGGCCATAGAGAGCGCTACGGTAAGTGCGGAGAACAACACAGTGCGTCCCGCGGTCTGCACGGACCGGATGGCGGCCGCGGTCGGGTCGAGTCCGTTGTCGAGTTCTTCCCGGAAGCGGCTGACGATGAACAGGCTGTAGTCGATAGCCAGCGCTAAGCCCAGTGCCGTCGTCAAGTTCAGCGCGTAGATCGAGACATCGGTGAACAAGGTGAACAAATGCAAGATCGCCAGTGTCGCCACAATGGCGAACAGGCCGATGGCCACGGGCAGGACGGCAGCGATAAGGCTGCCGAACACCAAGGTCAGCACGACCATCGACAGCGGCACCGCGATACCCTCTGCTACAGCGAGGTCTCGGGTGACTTCCACGTTCATATCGTGATACAGCGCGGCGATGCCGCCTTGGCGGACGGTAATGCCGTTGAAGTCGCCGGTGAGCTGCTTCTCCAGCTCGCCGGCGATCTGCTGTATTCGGTTCTCGTCGCCCGCTAGATAGGCGACGATCAAGGCTTTCTTGCCATCAGTGCTGCGCAGCGCGCTCCTCAATAAGGCAGGAGCGGTCCAGTAGGAATTGACGCCTTCGATATCCGGGCGCGCTTTCAGCGCGTTCACCAGTTCGATGCCCTTCGCCTCCACGTCTGGATCTTCTACGCCGGCATCCGAGCTGACCAGCATGACGAAGTTGGGCATCGCTCCACCGAATTTATCGCCCATGAGCTGGATGGCCCGGGCGGACTCGGCATTGGGCGAGGTCAACCCGCCGGATTTCAAGTGTGTAATCGCTGTCGCGCCGAAGGCGCCGCACAGCACGGCGAGAACGAACGCGATTGCCAATACCGTGCGTGGTATCCGGGTCGCAAGCCGGGCTATCCGGGTCAGCATTACAGCCCTGCTCGGTGACCGATCGCGAGAATATCGCGCCGGAATTCGCTACTGCCAGGACTGCTCAACATGCTGTTGGTCAACCGCGGGATTTTCGAATTGCCCGCAGCCCCCGGCGACCGGGTACGGGGAGGCCGTCATGCATGTCCACCCACTCTGCGGTGGTCAACCAGAGCTGCTGGGCGCGAGCGTCGGCGGTGTTGTGGAAGATCCGCCGACCGCGGTCATCGCGCAGCTCCTGCGCGACGACCGACCAGCGCGGTGGGTGACCGTGTTCGTTCAGATAGTCAGCGAGGTAGGTCGCGATCACAGTTCCGATAGTGTTCACCGGGCGCAGCGACACTCGGTTGCCGTACTGGGCGGCATGAAAGCGCCGACCGGCACACAAGGACCGGGGATTGGCGTTGGAGGCTATCCAGCCCGCGCGTTGCGCTCGCTCGATCAACCAGAGATGCTTGACCGCCGCGGGAGCGATATCGCCGACGCGGGTGCGGATCAGCGTCATGATCTGTTCGCTGCACAGTACATCGCGGCGGGTGGGGCCATGGCCGTGTGCGGTCCAGTGCGCGTCGGCGAGCTTGGCGAGCACTCGTCCGAAGTCATCGATGCTGCGTTGAGCACGGCGGCCGAGACGCTCGATACGCTCGGCCTCGCGGCGCATTTCGTTCTGCGTGGTCAGGGTGCGGATCGCAGCCATGGTCGGCACCTGGCCACGTTCGAGGAGTTCGAGGATGGCGGAGGCGGTAGCCGGGTCGGCCGCCGCGGTCACCGGTAGGGAATCGCGCTTGATCGCGAAATCTTGCGGGCTGATGGCACGGCTCAGCAGGGCAACGGCGGAGCGGTCGCCCGCGAATTCGGTGCTGGACAGCCAGGCGGCGGCGATGTTGTCACACGACGGCACGGTGGAGGTTCCTCCGGTGGAAGTGTGGAAATTGGCGCGGGTGTTACCCCGGGCCGAAACTTATTGGTTGTGCCCCGGTCGGGATGAGGGACCGGCCGGGGTCACCAACCTGATGAAGGTTTGGCTACCGAAGTTGCCGCTTGCCACGTTAGCTAGCCGATTGCATCGCTGTCACCCATGGTAATGATTTCGTTACCTCCGGAAAGTCGCGGTTATTCGGGGCGCTGGTTCATATTACGAGTTATTAAGGGGTAACGTGGTGTGTAGAGTCCGTTTTGCACGGGATATCAATGAGTGATTGCTCATAATTTGCCTACTGCTGTTCCTGAGTTGCCCATCAAAGAAGTCGCTACGTATGTTGTGATGTAAATCACGGTTTGGGTTGTAAATATATCGTGCGGCCATCGGGGTGGGCGGGGATGTCGTTTGTCGCCAGTCACCGGTAACCTCTGGCCGTGGCTCTGTACCGGAAGTACCGACCGGCAACGTTCGCTGAGGTGGTGGGTCAGGAGCACGTCACCGACCCCCTGAGTATCGCGCTCGACACGGGCCGGATCAATCACGCCTATCTGTTCTCCGGTCCGCGCGGCTGTGGGAAGACCTCGTCCGCGCGAATTCTCGCCAGGTCGCTGAACTGTACGCAGGGGCCGACCTCGACTCCGTGTGGTATCTGTCCGTCCTGTGTGGCGCTCGGCCCCGGCGGGCCGGGCAATCTGGACGTCGTAGAACTCGACGCCGCGAGCCATGGTGGTGTCGACGACACCCGTGAACTACGAGATCGCGCCTTCTACGCGCCTGCCGAGTCCAGGTACCGGGTGTTCATCGTCGACGAGGCGCACATGGTGACCACTGCGGGTTTCAACGCGCTGCTCAAGATTGTGGAGGAGCCACCGGCGCATTTGATCTTCATCTTCGCTACCACTGAGCCGGAGAAGGTGCTGCCGACTATCCGTTCGCGCACGCACCATTACCCGTTCCGGTTGCTGCCGCCCGCTGTCATGCGAGGTCTGCTCGGGCGGATCTGCGAGCAGGAGCATGTTCCAGTGGAAGAAGCTGTGTACCCCTTGGTGATTCGTGCGGGTGGCGGCTCGCCGCGAGACAGCCTGAGCGTGCTCGACCAGTTGTTGGCCGGCGCGGGTACGGCGGGGGTGACGTATTCCAGGGCAGTCGCATTGCTCGGTGTTACCGATGTGGCGTTGATCGATGATGCCGTCGAAGCGCTGGCTACCGAGGACGGGGCCGCGCTGTTCGGCACGATCGATCGAATGATGGAGGCGGGGCATGATCCGCGCCGGTTCGCCGCTGACCTGCTCGACCGTTTCCGTGACCTGATCCTGCTGCGTGCGGTGCCTGATGCCGCTGAGCGTGGATTGGTCACCGGTCCTGGCGATGCGCTCGATCGGATGCGCGGGCAAGCCGAACGTTCGGGTCTGGCCACTTTGACCCGGTACGCCGAACTGTTACATGAGGGGCTCGGAGAGATGCGCGGTGCTACGACGCCGCGATTGCTACTGGAGGTGGTCTGCGCCCGTATGCTGCTGCCCGCGGTATCGGATACCGAAACCGCCACTCTGCAGCGGTTGGAGCGGCTGGAACGGGGATTGGAGAGCGGTTCCTCCTACGCCGCGCCCGTCGCGCCGATGACCCCGCCTTCTGCCTCCACGCCGTCTTCTGTCCCCGTGACGACGAGCGATGCCCCTGTGACTACGAGCGATGCCCCTGTGACTACGAGCGCGCCTGAGATCGAGCCGCCGCGTCGCCGCGGTGCGGAAGCATTGGCGGCTATTCGCCGGGAAAGTAGTGGGAGTATTCGCCGGGAAAGTAGTGGGAGTAGTGGTCGCACTGCGGGACCAGGCGAGGGAGGCGGGCGAGGTACCCCGATAGTCGGTGATGCCGCTGCCACCGGCGCAGAGGATGCCGGTCGGTCGGCTCTGCGTGGTGGCGGGTCGTCCGACAGCGCCGAACCAGAGGCGCCGCGCGGCGGTATAGGGAGCGCAGCGGGTTCAGCCGTGTCCGACAGTGTGCGGGCGGCGCCCATAGCGACAGCAGTACCTGTGGCGACCATCCATACAGCGCCGCGAGACGACGCGGCAGGGCAACCGGCATCCGCGGCGCCGGGCGACCTACTGCGCGAAGTAGAAGCCGCCTGGGCGGAGATCAAGACTGCGGTGCGGGAATTCGGTGCGGCTGTGCAGGCGATGCTTGCCGGTGCGTCGGTCGTGCGGGTCGAGGGCACTGCGATCGTGTTCGCGCATCAGCACCCACCGCTGGCGCAGCGGTTATCGGATCCGCGGAACTTGGAGGCGGTACGGTCGGCGGTGCGGTTAGTACTCGGACGTGACCACGAGGTGCGCTGGGAAGTGGGCGCAGTGCCGCCCAGGTCTGCCGCGCCGCTACGATCCGGCGGTGCAGGGCAGCGCTCGCACGGGCGCGCGGGTAGCCAAGCGGCCGGGCGGGCTACTGCAGCCCCCGCGCCGCCGCGCTATTCGCGTCCGAGCCAGGTGGGGAACGCGGGCGTGGGTAAGCCGGTCGAGGGGCGCGTGCGTCCGGGTGACACCACCCCGCAGTCATATGCCGACGACGATATTCCGCCGCCCGACTACCCCGACTTGCCGGACGATCCTGGGCCTGCGGACTACCCGCGATACGACAGTGCGCCGAGTGAAGAAGCGTCACCCGACAGCGGGTGGTCCGGTGGCAGTGCCGTTCCGGCCTCGACACCGGAAGAAGAGCGAGAGATGTTGGCCGCGGCGGCTGATCCGGTGCCCCTGAGCGATCGACGCGACCCGGACGAGGTCGCCATGGAATTGCTGAAGAGGGAACTCGGCGCCACACCTCTGGACGGTTGACAACCACCGTTCCAACGACGTTAAGTTAACCAGAGTTCGCACATCTCGCGGTAGTATGAACGGGTAGTCGCGAGCCTCGGCAAGGCGACGCTCTAAAGTATGCCCAGGCGTACGACCGAGTCGTGTGACCGCTGCTCCTGCCTGGATTTGTACAGTGTTAGGACCGGTTGGTCACAGGGACGGTCGGCGAGGTCAGCTGTGGCCATGTCGTATCCGCGACGTGGTCGCACACCAGCGCTCGGACGGACGAAAGTCCGGCCCCGCCGCACCTTAAGGAAGGAACACTCCGATATGACCACAGAGGCCTACATCTACGAGGCCATCCGCACTCCGCGTGGCCGCGGCAAGAAGACCGGCTCGCTGCACTCGGTCAAGCCGATTGACTTGACTGTTGGTCTGATCCAGGAACTGCGCGGTCGTTTCCCGAACCTCGACGAGGAACGGATCTCCGACGTGATCCTCGGCGTGGTCGCGCCGGTCGGCGACCAAGGTGCCGATATCGCCCGCACGGCGGTCAACGCGGCCGGCTTGCCGGATACGGTCGGCGGTGTCCAGATCAACCGCTTCTGTGCATCTGGCCTGGAATCGATCAACATGGCCGCGCAGAAAGTCCGCTCCGGATTCGACGATCTGGTTCTCGCCGGTGGTGTCGAGTCCATGTCTCGCGTGCCGATGGGCTCCGACGGCGGCCCTTGGGCGCTGGACCCGGCCACCAACTACGATACCTACTTCGTTCCGCAGGGGGTGTCCGCCGACCTGATCGCCACCATAGAGGGCTTCTCCCGCGATGATGTCGACGCGTACGCGGTGCGTTCGCAGGAGCTGGCGGCCAAGGCCACCACCGGCGGGTACTTCGCCAAGTCGATCGTCCCGGTCAAGGACCAGAACGGCATCGTCGTGCTGGACAAAGACGAGCATATGCGTCCCGGAACGACCGCAGCGGACCTGGCCAAGCTGCAGCCGTCCTTCGCCACGATCGGTGAGATGGGTGGTTTCGACGCGGTGGCGCTGCAGAAGTTCTACTTCGTCGAGAAGATCAACCACGTGCATCACGGCGGAAACAGCTCCGGCATAGTCGATGGCGCCGCGCTGGTGCTTGTTGGCTCCGAAGAAGCGGGCAAGGCCTCCGGTCTCACCCCGCGTGCGCGCGTTGTCGCGACCGCGACCAGCGGCGCCGACCCCACCATCATGCTCACCGGGCCGACCCCGGCCACGAAGAAGGTGCTGGCCAAGGCGGGGCTGACCATCGACGACATGGACCTTGTCGAGATCAACGAGGCGTTCGCCTCCGTGGTGCTGAAGTTCCAGAAGGACCTGAACATCCCGGATGAGAAGTTGAACGTCAATGGTGGTGCGATCGCTATGGGCCACCCACTGGGTGCGACCGGTGCGATGATCACCGGCACCATGATCGACGAACTGGAGCGTCGCAACGGCCGCTACGCGCTGATCACTCTGTGCATCGGCGGCGGCATGGGCGTGGCCACCATCATCGAGCGGGTCTGATTCCCAACCGGCAGCGGATAGTGGCGGCGTGCGTGTCGGTCCCGGAGGCGGTGGCCTCCATGATCACATGGGGCCTGCGCACGCCGCGTATTCACCAAGGAGACACAAAGCTGTGAGCGAAACCAACATGATCGGTTGGGAGCAGGATTCGGACGGCATCGTCGTGCTGACGATGGACGACCCGAGCCAGGGCGCCAACACGATGAACGACCTGTACAAGAAGTCGATGGCGGCTACTGTAGACCGGCTGGAGGCAGAGAAGGACTCTATCGCCGGTGTCGTGCTGACCTCCGCGAAGAAGACCTTTTTCGCCGGTGGCGATCTGAAGAACATGATGAAGGTCGGCCCGGACGACGCCGCGGCTCTGATGGACGAGCTCGGTGAGATCAAGGGTCCGTTGCGGCGCCTGGAGCAGCTGGGCAAGCCGGTCGTCGCCGCCATCAACGGCGCCGCGCTCGGCGGCGGTCTGGAGATCGCGCTGGCTACCCACCACCGCATCGCGGCCGACGTGCCCGGTTCGCAGATCGGTCTGCCCGAGGTCACCCTCGGCCTGCTGCCCGCGGGCGGTGGCGTTATCCGCACCGTGCGCATGCTGGGCCTGCAGAATGCTCTGATGCAGGTGCTGCTGCAGGGTCAGCGCAACAAGCCGGCCAAGGCCAAGCAGATCGGTCTGGTCGACGAGCTCGTCGGTTCGGTAGAGGAGCTGCTCCCCGCGGCCAAAGCATGGATCAAGGCCAACCCCGAAGCCGGCGTGCAGCCGTGGGACAAGAAGGGCTTCAAGATCCCCGGCGGCACCCCGTCCTCGCCCGCTTTCGCGGCGAACTTGCCCGCGTTCCCGGCGAATCTGCGCAAACAGCTCAAGGGCGCGAATATGCCCGCGCCGCGTGCCATCATGTCGGCTGCAGTGGAAAGCGCGCAGGTCGACATCGACAACGCGTCGCTGATCGAGTCCCGTTACTTCGTGAGCCTGCTCACCGGTCCGGTCGCGAAGAACATGATCCAGGCGTTCTTCTTCGACCTGCAGCACATCAACAACGGTGGCTCGCGGCCGAAGGATGTGCCGAAGAAGGAGATCAACAAGATCGGCGTGCTCGGCGCGGGCATGATGGGCGCGGGCATCGCCTACGTCTCCGCTAAGGCAGGCTACGAGGTCGTGCTGAAGGACGTCTCGCTAGAGGCGGCCGAGCGCGGCAAGGACTACTCGGTGAAGCTGGAGGAGAAGGCACTCTCCCGCGGCAAAACCACGGAGGAGAAGTCCAAGGCGCTGCTGGACCGGATCAAGCCGAGCGCGGACGCGGCCGACTTCGCTGGGGTGGACTTCGTCATCGAGGCTGTCTTCGAGAACACCGAGCTGAAGCACAAGGTGTTCAAGGAGATCGAGGACGTCGTAACCCCCGACGCACTGCTCGGCTCGAACACCTCTACCCTGCCGATTACCGGTCTAGCGGCGGGCGTGAAGCGCCAGGAAGACTTCATCGGCATCCACTTCTTCTCGCCAGTCGACAAGATGCCGCTGGTGGAGATCATCCGAGGTGAGAAGACCTCGGATGAAGCGCTGGCCCGGGTGTACGATTACACGCTTGCGATCAAGAAAACCCCGATCGTCGTCAACGACAGCCGTGGCTTCTTCACCTCGCGCGTGATCGCGACCTTCGTCAACGAGGCGATCGCCATGCTCGGCGAGGGCGTCGAGCCCGCGACCATCGAGCAGGCCGGTTTACAAGCGGGCTACCCGGCCCCGCCGCTGCAGTTGACGGATGAGCTCAACATGAAGCTCATGCAGAAGATCGCCAAAGAGACCCAGGAAGCCGCGGCGGCGGGTGACACCACTATGGGCGCCAAACCGCATCCGTCGCACGCCGTCATCGGTTACATGGTGTCGGAGGGTCGCCCAGGCCGTTTGGAGAAGGCAGGCTTCTACGAGTACGACGAGAACGGCAAGCGTACCGGTTTGTGGCCGGGCCTGCGCGAGCACTTCAAGACCACGGCAGACTTCACTGTCTCGATGCAGGATCTGATCGACCGCATGCTGTTCGCGGAGGCGATCGAGACCCAGAAGTGCTTCGACGAGGGCGTGCTGACTTCGACGGCCGATGCCAACATCGGCTCGATCTTCGGCATCGGTTTCCCGGCCTGGACCGGTGGTGTGCATCAGTTCATCGTCGGCTATCCGGGTGGTCAAGAGGCTTTCGTGGCCCGCGCCGACTACCTCGCCAAGACCTATGGTGAGCGTTTCGAGGTACCGGCCTCATTGCGCAAGTAGTCTTCGCGCCGAGTACCACATCGAAACCCGCCACCGCCTTCGCGGTGGCGGGTTTCGATGTTTACACACCAGTTATGTCGGCGTGAGCTATTGGAGTATCCCGCCATATCGCAAGTCCCAGAACAGAATGGTTCGATAACGCGGCCGAGCGATGATCGGCGTCAGTTGTGTGGACGGCTATCTGGGCTGGGAACTTCTCCCACGTGTACTCACTCCGCGCTAGTTTGGATTATGTGCGGACCTGCCGAAAACCACTGGGTTCGGCTCAGGCGCGGAGATGATCGCTGATTCGATGCAAGGCGAGGTGATCACATGAATCCACAGACGAATTCGGGGAGCAAGGTCCCTGAATCGACTGCGGACGAATCGAATATACAAATTCAGGTGCTCACTGACTACACCGATGAGCTCGAGGCCATGGGCCTATCGGGCGCGGTTGAGGTCGGCCGAGGCGGGTTCGGGGTGGTGTACCGCTGCATCCAGACCACGCTGGATCGGTTAGTCGCGGTAAAGGTGCTGTTCCCGGAGATCGACGCAGAGGGCAGGGAGCGTTTCTTGCGTGAAGAGCAGGCCATGGGAAGACTGTCCGGTCATCCGAACATTGTCGATATCCTCCAGGTGGATGTCACTCCCACCGGTATGCCGTTCATTGTAATGCCGTACTGCATGCGGGGCTCGCTGGAAAAGCTCATCCAGGAGCAAGGGCCCTTGACGTGGTCGGACTCGCTACGTGCTGGGGTGAAGTTGGCGGGTGCCATCGAGAGCGCGCATCGCGCGCAGATTCTGCACAGGGACGTGAAACCGGCCAATATCCTGCTCAGCGGCTACGGTGAGCCGCAGCTGACCGATTTCGGCATCTCCCGTATCCAAGGCGGTTTCCGCACATCCAGCAGAATGATCACTGGTTCACCCGCGTTCACTGCGCCGGAGGTGCTCAAGGGGGAAGAGCCGACCGTCCGCTCCGATGTCTATGGCCTTGGTGCGACGTTGTTCGCGTTGCTCACTGGGCACGCGGCATTCGAGCGGCAAGCCGGCGAACGGGTGGTAGCGCAGTTTTTGCGGATCACTACGCAGTCGGCGCCGGATCTGCGCGAACACGATATTCCGCCGGATGTGGCTTTCGCCATCGAAAAAGCCATGTCGCAGGACCCGCGTAATCGTCCGTCCAGCGCCTATGAGTTCGGCGAAATGCTGCGCGCGGTACAGCGTGATCACGCTCAGCTGCCTGATGAGATGGCATTGCTGGACACTACGTCCGAACCCGAGCCGATGCCTTCGAGCTCCGGGAGTGAGCCGACCATGGTGTGGACCGGTCCCCCGCCTGCGGTCACTGCACGGCGCAGTTGGCCGTTGTCATTGCGACCTGCCGTTTCCCGGCGCGGTGGGACAGCAGCCGCCACGCCGATGCCGCCGACGGCGGCGACAAAATTTCGTCCGCCGACACCGACCCACAAGCCAGTATTACGGCCGCGTTTGCTGGATATTCTGCGCGCGGCCGGCCAGCGCAGGCTCGCGGTGATTCATGCCCCCGCTGGATTCGGTAAGAGCATCCTGGCCGCGCAGTGGCGTGCTGAGCTCACCGAGCACGGCGTCGCGGTTGCCTGGCTTGGCATCGACCGTTATGACAACAATGAGATCTGGTTTTTGGCTCACTTGCTCCAGGCGATTCGCCGGGTCCGGCCGGATATCGGTAACGGGCTGGACCAAGTACTCGAGGAACGGCCCGCCGACGCCGCCGCATTTGTGATCCCCACGCTCATCGACGAGATCCACGCCGCGGGCACGCCGATTGTCGTCATCGTCGACGACTGGCATCGGATCACCGATGCCGGTGCGCATCAGGCGATGGAGGCCCTGCTGGACAGTGGCTGTCATCACCTGCGCTTCGTGGTGACCAGCCGGGAGCAGACCGGACTGCCCACCAGCCGGATGCGTGTGGAGGACGAACTCGTCGAAATCGGCTCGGCCGCGTTGCGCCTGACCGAGGAGCGAATCCACGAGATCCTGGTGGAGCGTAACGGCTTTGACCTCACCGCAGAGGAGGTCAACGAGATCTACACGGCCACAGACGGCTGGCCTGCCGCCATCCAGCTCGTGAGCCTGTCACTGCGTGGTGAAGCGGATCCCGAGGAGCTGATCACCACCTTGTCAGCGGGCAATCACGGCATTCGCGAGTATCTCGCCGAGAATGTACTGGCTACATTGGAACCGGGCATGCTCGAGTTCCTGATCTCGATCTCCGTGACCGAGCGAGTATGTGGTTCGCTCGCCGCGGCGCTGTCCGGTGAGAAGGATGCTGAAAAGCTGCTCGAAGAGGCCGAGCAACGTGAGCTGTTCTTGCGGAGGATCGACCATGATCCGGAGTGGTTCCGGATGCAGCCGTTGTTTGCCGAGCATCTACGCAGCAGGATCGAGCATGCCGACCCGGAGAAATTGAAGTCGTTGCACCGTAAGGCTTCGCGCTGGTATTCCGAGCACCAACTATTACGCAAGGCGGTTGATCACGCGCTGGCCGCCACCGACCTGGAGATGGCGCTGGACCTGCTCGAAGGCGGGGGTATGGACTTGATCGACGCGTCCCGCCTGGCCACATTACTGGATAGTGTGTCGAAACTTCCTGCGCAACAGGTGGCTTCGCGATCGAAACTACTGATGGCGGTGGCCAGGGCCAATGTCAGCCTGCAGCAGTCCGGCGCGGCGCGCATCGCATTGAACAGGTTGTCGAACATCCTGTCTCAGGGTTCGCCCAGTGATAACGATGTGCGCGTACAGCGCTGTCAGGCGTCAGTGCTCACCGCGTGGGACCAGATCGCCAGGGACAATACCGAGGGTGTGCTGGATCGGGCTACGCACTGCTTGCAACATGCGGACGAATTACCTTCATGGGCGGTCTCGGCCGCAGCGAACCTGACCACCTTCGTGCGCCTGTGTGAGTTCGATTTCGAGGGCGCGACAAAAGCCCAGGAATGGGCCGAGGAGTATCATCAGCGCTCCAAGGACCCGCTCAGTATGGTCTTCGGCCGATGCGGCCTCGGTGCCGCCGCCTACGAACAGCTCGACATCGCCGCCGCAACCCGATGTCTAGAGGAAGCGTGCCAGACTGCCCAGACACGAGCCGGCCCCCGCTCGCAGGCGATGCGCACCGCCACCGCGCTGTCTGGCGAGCTGGCCTATCGCCGTGGTGATCTGCAGACCGCTGATCAGCTCCTCGACGTGAGTTATGAGCTGGCCGCCCGGATGGGATCAGTGGACTCGCTGATCTATATCCTCGTCACCGGCGCCAGAGTGAAGGCGGATAGAGGTGATCTGTACGCTGCGGCCACCCGGTTGGACAAAGGGGCCAGTATCGCCGCGGACAAACAGCTCCCTCGGTTGGGTGCGCACGTCCACGCCGAGCGGTTGCGGCTGGGCCTGCCGGTAGACGCAGCGGAACTCGGGTACACCGATGTCGTCGAGTTCATGCCACTGCAGGTGGGGCACCGGCTGACCGGTATCTCATTGCTCACCGCCGAGGTCAAGGAGCTCGCTGCGATTCGCGCACTGCTCTCCGAACGTCGGTTCGGCTCCAACGATCAAGCGGTGCGCCGTGCCCGTGCGCTGCACGGCCACACGCTGGAGAAATACCGTCCACGCGCACAGCTGGACGCCGCCCTACTGCTAGCGGAATGCCTGGCTGCCGCAGGGTGGGTCGGCGAAGCGACCAATCTGCTGCTGCCTGCCATGGTGACCTGCGCCGACCTCGGCTGGACCCGGCCGCTACTCGACGCAGGGCCGGGCGTGGTCGGCATCTTGCGCGTGTTGCGCGCTGATCTGTCCAAGGCGGCTGAGCTCGGCAACACCGAGCTACCCGCCGCGTTCCTGGGGAAACTGTTGGACGAAGCGGGTAGCCAGGCTTTGTGAGCGAACTGGATTACGGCTGCCACCATGGACGCAGGGGCACCGTCCAGTCACCGTCTGCGGGCAGTTTGATGCCGAGCACCTGATGCAGTTGGACTACGTTGCGCTGAAAGCCGAGCTCGCACCCCGCCATGTACAGGCCCCATACCTTTGCGGTGCCTTCGCCGACTTCCTTGACGCAGGTGTCCCAGTTGGCGACCAGGTTCTTGCACCATTCGTGCAGCGTCAGCGCGTAGTGCGCGCGCAAGTTCTCCTCATGGAGGACTTCGAGCCCGGTGTCCTGGATCTCGGAGATGATCCGGCCGGAACCGATCAGCTCCCCATCCGGGAATACATAGCGGTCGATGAAATCGCCGGCTCTGGTGGTGCGCGTATTGTCCGGACGAGTAATGCAGTGGTTCAGGAACAGGCCGCCGTCGCGCAGCTTGCTCTTGATGTGGCCGAAGTAGAACGGGTAATTCTGCACGCCGATGTGCTCGGTGAGACCGATCGAGGACACCGCGTCGAAGCCACTCTCCGGCACATCGCGGTAGTCGGAATGACGTACTTCGGCCAGATCGGTCAAGCCCTCCTCGGCGATCTTCTGCTGCGCCCAGGCCGCCTGCTCGGCCGACAGTGTCGCGCCGATGACCCGGACCCCGCGCTTGGCCGCGTAGCGCACCATGCCGCCCCACCCGCAGCCGATGTCCAGCAGCCGGTCGCCCGCACGCAACCGCAACTTCTCGAACACCAAGCGGTACTTGTTCTCCTGTGCCTGCTCCAGTGACCAGTCCTCCGCCCCATAGAGCGCACAGGTATATGTCATGGACGGGCCGAGGACATACTCGTAGAACGCGTTCGAGACATCGTAATGATGGTGAATGGCTTCGGCGTCCCTGGTCTTGGAGTGGCGCAACCCCTCGAAGGCGATGCGACGCCAGCGCGGCAGGGCCTCCTGCGGCGGCGGAGCGATCGGCTTGAGCCGTTCCCAGCCGAGTGAGCGCGCGATGGTCACCAAGGCCAGTGCGGACGGACGGCGAAACTTCAGCTGGTCCATCGCCTGCAGGATTTCATACGGATTGCCGGGATGTACGCCACTGACGACCAAGTCGCCGGAGATATAGGCACGTGCCATGCCCAGGTCACCGGGGGCGTTCACCAGGTAATTGATGCCACGTGGTGTCTTGATGTCCAGTCCGAACTCGGAAACCTTCGGCCCGGTAGTGCTGCCGTCATAGGCGGTCAGCCGGATGGGGACGTCGCCCTCGACGAGGGCCTCGAAAATCTCGGCAATGCTGAGCTTGATTCCGAGGTTGGCGAAGACATCGGAGCGGTCCTTGAATGTGGTCATTTGCGTTGCACCGCCTTCGAATACAAATCCAGTAAGCGCTGTTCCGGGTCGTAGCGTCGCTTCAGTCGGGGGTAGGTTTCTCCGCCGTAGAGCGCGGCGAATTCATCGGGGTCGTAGAAGGAATCCGAGTACAGTGACTTGTGTCCGTCGAAGTCGGTCACCATGCGCTCGATGGCGCGGTTGGTCGCTCCTTTCCGCTTTCCGGGCACCGTGGGCACGGCCGACCAGAATCCGACATTCACATAGGTTCTGTCCGGTTCCAGCGGATACAGTGGCCATGCCCGCGCGACGGTGGTATCGGCTGCTATCCGGGCGTCCGCTGGGTTCGAGGTCTCGCGCAAGCGCAGCGGGCACAGCCAGATCGGTTCGATCGGAATCTCGCGCAGAAACCATTCTACGAAATCGGCGGTGTGTTCTACTGGCACCTCGATGTCCTGTACCACTCGCTCGCGTGGCGGATTGCCCTTACGGGCTTCCAGCTTGTCGCCGATGTGGTACTTATGATCGAGCGCTACGAGTTTCCAGTAGAAGCTGCTGCGCCGATAGCGTTTCGGCCAGAACCGGCGGATCTTCGGATTCTGTGCGCCGAACGCGCGGGAACACCAGAACCAGTCGGTGTCCCAGCGCCACAGATAATCGTGGATGGTCAGCCGGTCGCGTTCGACTACTGGAGTGTGGCGACCGGCCGCGCCGCCGCCATGCCGTATCGACTGATAGAAGATGTCCATCCCGGTGTAGTCGCTGACCGGGCCGGGTTCGTCGGTCTGGCGACCCAGCGTCAGATAGCTCTCCTCGGCGGAGAACACGACGCCGTCGAGGTAATCGACCTGCTCGCCGGCGTAGGTTTTGTCCGTGACGATCGCCGCGATGGCCGCTTCCAGTTCGCGCGGGTCATGGAAACGCACGTGTCGTAGGGCGACATACGGTTGTACCCGTTCCAACTCGATCTTCAGCCGCACGGCATAGCCCAGCGTGCCGTAGGAGTTCGGGAACCCGCGAAAGAGATCGGCGTATTCGTTGTCCGGTGTCGCGGTCACGAGCTCACCCGCGCCGGTCAGCACGTCCATCTCCAGCACCGACTCGTGCGGCAGGCCGTTGCGGAATGAAGTGGACTCGATACCGAGCCCGGTGACAGCCCCGCCTAGTGTGATCGTCTTGAGTTGTGGAACGACAAGCGGTGCCAGTCCGTAGCCGAGGGTGACGGCCACTAAATCCTCGTAGGTGGTCATGCCGGCGACATCAGCGGTCTCGGCGACCGGATCCACTGTGATGACCTTGGTCAGGCCGGAGACATCCAGTCCCGGCGTGATGGTCTCGGCTCTGGCCCGGAAAAGGTTCGAGGTTTTCTTGGCCAACCGGACGTTGGCATGCTCGGGTATCGCGCGGTAACTTGCCAGGAGCCGGTCCACGCCCACTTGATGCGCGGCGAATCCTGATTCATGTGCGGCCGGTGTGTGTCCGGCCCTCCCTAACAGACTCACTGCCACCCCCTAGAAGCTAATACGGACCATACCCTGGGGCCACCGCATAGGTGTGGTCGCGGAGAAATGTCACTCGTACATTCCGAAATGGAATACCGAATTGCCCGGAAGGGTTCGCCACACGCCGCGCCCGTTCTGCCTCTTCCGAGGTGAACAGGGCAGGATGGTGACCCGTTGAGTACTCTAACCGGATAAGGAGTTCATTGTGGGATTGGTCAGCGCCAGCAGTTCGATCGTAGTAGCGGCGCAGCCGCAACGCGCGCTAGAGGCGATCGCCGACTACGACACGGTCCGCCCGCGTATTCTCTCCGCGCACTATCGCGATTACGCCGTGCTCGAGGGCGGTAAGGGAGCGGGTACTGTCGCGCAATGGACACTGCAGGCGACCCAGAAGCGCTCTCGCAATGTCCGTGCAGTGGTTTCGGAGTCGGATCTCATTGTCACCGAGCGTGATTCGAATTCCACGATGGTGACCACCTGGACCGTTGCCTCGGAAGGCGGCGGGGCGCGAGTCACGGTGCGTACGACTTGGCAGGGTGCTGGGGGTGTCGCCGGAATCTTCGAGGGGATCTTCGCCCCGCTGGGGCTGAAGAAGATTCAGGCAGAGGTGCTCGGGAACCTGCGGCGTGAACTGTCCTGATCGTGCGCCATGGCTCAGTCTGGAGAAATCCGGATAGGGACGATTGTTGACGCGGCGTCCGCGAACACCCTCCAGTACGGAGAGTGCGATGCTCTGTTGGCGCTCTGTTGGCTCGGGCCGCGCCTGGCCGCTGTCACGGCAGGACTAGGCTGGCCGGTGACACCTTCTTCAGAGAGGACCCTCCCGTGCAGCCAGGTGGTCAGTTCGATATGCAGCAGTTACTCGCCCAGGCGCAGCAGATGCAGCAGGCAGTGCTGGAAGCCCAAGCCGAGATCGCGGAGACCGAGGTAGACGGCGCGGCGGGTGGCGGACTGGTCAAGGTCACCATCAAAGCGACGGGTGAAGTGGTATCACTGACCATCGACCCGAAGGCCGTCGATCCGGATGATGTAGAGACTTTGCAGGACTTGGTGATCGGCGCGGTCAACGAAGCGATGGCCAGTGCGCAACGCCTCGCCACGGAGCGGCTCGGGCCACTGTCCGGCGGTCTCGGCGGCGGTTCGCTGCCTGGTTTCTGAGCCGGAGCGGCAGGTGTACGAGGGGCCGGTCCAGGATCTGATCGACGAGTTGGGCAAGCTACCCGGCGTCGGTCCGAAGAGCGCGCAGCGTATCGCATTCCATCTGCTCCAGGTGGAGCCGCCGGAGATCGATCGGTTGCAGGCCGCTTTGCAGAAAGTGCGTGATGGCATAAGGTTCTGCGCATTGTGTGGGACTGTCGCCGACGGTGAACTGTGTCGCATTTGTGCAGACCCGCGTCGAGACCGATCCATGATCTGTGTCGTCGAAGAGCCCAAGGACGTGCAGGCGATCGAGCGCACCAGGGAGTTCGGCGGTCGCTACCACGTGCTCGGCGGTGCGCTCGATCCACTCAGCGGCGTCGGCCCCGACCAGTTGCGGATCCGAGAGCTGCTGGCACGCATCGGCAACCAGGAGGACGGCGTCGACGTCACCGAGGTCATCATCGCGACCGATCCGAATACCGAAGGCGAGGCCACCGCCACCTATCTGGTTCGGATGCTGCGTGATTTCCCCGGCTTGAGTGTGACGAGACTGGCCTCAGGTCTGCCGATGGGCGGAGATCTGGAATTCGCCGATGAGCTGACCCTCGGTCGCGCGTTTGCCGGGCGCCGCGTACTGTAGCCGGTTCTCCGGAAGGAGAGCTTGCGATTGCGCGATACCGAGCACTGTTGCCGCAGTCAGGGATCGATGCCCCGTCAGAGCTCGACACGGGTCCATGGCAAGTGTGAGAAGCGAGATCGGTTGTCATTGGCCCAATCCCAGATGAGGGTGGAGACAATGGCCGGGTCGGTTACAGTGGTGCCGAAGTGCTCAGCAGGAGAACCGTCCCGATATTCGAGCGTGTACGCGCCGGAGTTGTCGCGATAGGTCTGAATGTAGAACTGTGCACCGCGCTCGACGATGAGGTACGGATTCGGCGGGTTCAATTCCTGCACCCACTGTTCAGCAAGTATTTTGGTCAGGTATGGGAACTCGCCTGCGCTCCCGTGGGAGACCGTGGCCCCGATGTTCCCGGCGGGATCGATCAACCAGGCTAGTTGCGGGTCGTAGACGGCGTAGTTCAGCGGTGTCGCGAGCTCGAACAATAGGTGGCGGACGAAGCCGACCGCGTCATAGGGACAGGACACATGGAGCGCTGTGCCAATGGCGGCACCGCCTACCGGGGCGGTACTGAGGAAGGTGTTTTCTTCGGGCAGCGTCTCATTGCGTCTGTTCAGCTCGGCCGCGATTCGCGTGACCGTTTCTGACTCGGGGAAGCCCTGCTGAGTGGTCAGATAGGCCTCGACCTGCGCGATCGATGACGCGACGCCAGAAGGCAGCAACACGTGGTCATAGCTCACCCGGGCCAGGGTACGGAAGTGCGTAGGTGCGGCGGCTCCTATCGTCCTCTGCGCACTGGCAGCCGCCCGAGAGGTTGTGGCAATCGATAACGAAGGCGTGCCGGGCATGGGTGGAATCGATGCACTGTTCATCGGTGCATTCGGTGATCCAGCTCGCGTGCACGATCAGGGTGCCGTGGCAGTAGTTCGATGTGGTTTCACGAGAGGAACAACTTGGTGTACGCATGCGACCTCCTAGCAAGATCAGAGTTGTCGTTCTGTCGCTGTCGCTGTCGCGGCGGGTACCGGGATCGGATTCCTGGTGCGACCCGGGTGTTACCGCCATTTCCAACCATCTCGCAACCATTCCGCAATCAGTAGGTTGCGACCGTAAGCGTTTCGCTATCTGGCTGGATCATACGGTTCTACATGCGAAAATTACAGCAAGGTTTATCGAATTTATGCCAAGAGAGGCTGGGGTGAATGCGGAAGAGGCTATATGGGCGGTAGTTGGCGATCATCAAGCAACACCGTATTGCTACAATGAGAGCGGCAGTGGAGTTGAGTGATGAGCCGCCGGAGGAAACGACGGCACGCAGAAGCGCGAGTAATTTGCGCCTTACCGTGCGAAAAGGGCCGAGTCCGCAGCCCATGACGAATGTGGCCTTCCGACCGCGCTGCTAGGACGAATCGGTGGATGCCCGCGGCGCACTGGACCGACGTGGTGTCGTGCCGGGTGGACGCTGGATTATCGGGTCCGCTGGACCTGCGTCCGGATACACGATTCGGCGCGTATGAACCGGTCGAGGTGGCGCGCCATGGTGTGGCGTCAGCTACACCAATGAGAGAACAGCGCGATCACAGACTCGGTCGACGTCTGCGTGATCAGGCGTGCAGGCGTTCGCGGCGCAGCTGCTCGACCTCGGGAAGTTCGAGCGGAGCCAGCTCGGTGACGCCGAGCGCGCGCAGCAACAGCAGGTCGGCGAGCTCGGGATTACGGGCCAGCGCGGGGCCATGCATATAGGTGCCGATCACCGAACCTTGGACCGCCCCCTCCAGCCCATCGCCGACGCCGTTGCCGACACCACGGTCGACTCGGGCGAGACCAGCCGCATCCCCGCCGAGCGCGGTTCCACCACGGTGGTTTTCGAAACCGGTGAGCGTCGAGGAGAGCCCGTCGAGCAGTGGGGTGGTCATCACCTCACCGATAGCGCGCTTGTGCTGTGGTGTGGTTGTGACATCGAGCATGCCGACGCCGTCCACTTGTTCGCCCGTTGAGGTCTCATACCACTGGCCGAGTACCTGAATGGCCGCGCAGATCGCCAGCACCGGAGCGCCTCGCGTGGCTGCTCGTTGCAAGCCGGGATAACGCTGCAAGTGCCGGGTGGCCAGCCGTTGTGCGGAGTCCTCCGCGCCGCCGAGAGTGTAGATATCCAGCGAATCGGGTACCGGATCGGACAATGTGATATCGATGATCTCGGCCTGGTAGCCGCGTAGCCGCAACCGCTGGCGCAGCACGAGCGCGTTGCCGCCGTCGCCGTAGGTACCCATGACATCCGGCAGTACCAGGCCGATGCGAATGGTTGATTCGCTCATGCTGTGTCCTTTCTGCTCCTGGCGTGTGCGGGGCCCTGTGTGGTGATGCTGCGCTGCCGCCTCCGGGCCTGACCGCTCACGTGGTGTTCGTTCTCGGCGTGTGCGGGGCCCTGTGTGGTAATGCTGCGCTGCCGCCTCCGGGCCTGACCGCTCACGCCGGGCGCTCCTCTAGGGCTCGGTTCAGATCACGGAATGCGGTGTAATTAGCCAGCACCTCGACGTGACCGGCTGGGCAGGAGGTGATGGCGCGCAACGGATCCGGCACTGTGGTGTGCGCCACGCCCGCGTAGGTGAGCCGTACCCCAAGGTCAGTGGCGCGCTCGCCCGCCGCGACTACCTGCACGCCCTCGAAGTGTTCGAACCGCACGTCCCATAACCAGGACAAGTCTTCGCCGTCGGGTACTTGGCCGTTCACCGCGATCACCAATCCTGCCGAAGTGGGATTGATCATCGACAATGCTTCTTGCCATCCTGCCGGGTTCTTCGCCAACAGTAGTCGTGCGTCATGCTCGCCGATTCGCACTGTGCGGTAGCGGCCAGCGATCTCACGCACTGTGCCGGTGGCCGCGACAGCCTTCCCGGCATCGGCGCCCAGAGCCACCGCGGCGGCCACTGCCTGTGCGGCATTGCCGCGATTGGCCCGGCCGGGCAATGCGAGCTCGAGGGGGAAGCGCATTTCTCGCGGGCCGACCAGTTCATCCCCTTCGAGCCACCAGTCCGGTTCGGGACGGTAGAAATCCGTGCCGGTACTGCGCCAGTGGACGCCTTCCCAGACGATCGGTTCCCCGCTGCGCGGGCAGCTGGTGGCGTCTACTGCCCAGCCACTGCCTGCGGAGACCCACACCACGTTGGGATGGTCGTGGGCGATCGAGGTAACCAGCACATCATCACAGTTGGCTACCACTACGGTTGCTGGGTGGCGTGCCAGCCCCGCGCGTAGCTTGCGCTCGATCATATTGATCTCGCCGACCCGGTCGAGCTGATCGCGGCTGAGGTTCAGCAGTACTACCGCCGAGGGGTTCAGCGAATCGGTGACGTGTGGCAGATGCAGCTCGTCCACCTCGATCGCGGCCAGCGGCGCGTACCGGTGTGCGTTGAGCGCGGCGACGATACCGGCATCCATATTGGCGCCGTCGGCCTGTGTCGCGACCATACCCAGTGTGCCGAGCGCGGCGGTGGTCATCCTGGTGGTGGTGGACTTGCCGTTGGTACCGGTCACCAATACGGTGCGCCGGCGCTGCCCGAGCTGATCCATGATTGTCGGATCGATCTTCAACGCGATCAGGCCGCCGATCATCGAACCTTTGCCGCGACCCGCTTTTTGCGAGGCCCACGACGCCGCGGACGCCGCCGCTAGCGCGAGCCGTCCGCGCACCGATATGTCTGCCACGCCGAGAGTCTATGTTCGCTCCGTAGTTCGGGTGCGCCGCGGGCGGAGGGATCGGCGTCATGCCATGACAGGCAGCTCAGCTGCGGTAGAGTTTGGCCGAGTAGTGCTCCGCGTAGTAGCGTTCCAGCTCTTCGGTTGTTTCAGTGACGTCCGGCTGCATTTCTTTGACCAGACGTGCTTGGCTGGGTAGAGCGTCGTGCGGCCAGTGCTCCGGCTCCCACAGGTGACTCCGGAGGAACGCCTTGGCGCAATGGAAGAAGATCTGATCGATATCCACCTCGACGGCGAGGATGGGGCGGTGACCGCGCACCACCATGTCATCGAAGTACGGTGCCTCCCGGACCAACCGGGCGCGGCCGTTGATCCGCAGCGTCTCGCCGCGGCCGGGAATCATGAACAGTAGGCCGATATGCGGGTTGGACAGGATGTTGAGATATCCATCGGCACGCCGGTTGCCCGGACGTTCCGGGATGGCGAGGGTGGTGTCGTCGAGCACCAGGACGAAGCCCGCCGGATCGCCTTTGGGGGAGGCGTCACAGTTGCCGTTGGCGTCGCTGGTGCACATCACCAGGAACGGTGTGTTCGCGATCCACTCCCGGTCTCTGGCATGTAGCGCGTACCGGACCTTGGCAGCTACCCTCGGTGCGACTTCACCCAGCAATTGTCGTAGGTCCACCGGGTCGGTTACTTCGTCAGCGAATGTGTCCTCGGCCATACTCTGATTCAATCACCCGCCGGCGACAGCGTGCTCGGATACTGCGACGGGGTTTTCCCAGAAGCCATTTCGACTGTTCAGGAAAGGGGGTCGGCGCATAGTGCTAGGAAAGTGGGGGAAGAGCGAAAACTATGCTCGCCGGGCTGAGTACCGCAACCTGTATGCCGACCGTGCGCGGCGCGGCTGGGGTAGGACTGAGCCCGCCCGCTGTCATAACCCCCACCCCGACCTCAGCCTGCGCGAGTCGACTCGGTGTGGGCAATCACTTCCGATGACACTGTGGTGTTTGTCTGCGGTGTGGCCGATATGGCGGCGAAGGCGCCCGCCAGTACGACGGCTCCACCGGCCAAGGACATCGGACTCGGGGTTTCTCCGAGAAAGGCCCACGCGGCGGCGATCCCGACGATCGGAACGAGCAAGGAGAATGGCGCGACCAGACCGGCCGGATAGCGGCTGAGCAAGGTGGTCCACAATCCGGTACCGACGATCGTGGCGAGAATGACGATATAGGCGACAGCTGCGAGAGCGGGCCCGCCCGCAGGGGTGAATGTCGTGACCAGGGCATGTAGACCGGTCGTCGGCCCTTCGGTGAGTAGCGATAGTGCGAAGAAGGGCAATGGTGGTACGACCGTGGTCCACAGCACCAGGTGCAGCGGGTTGATATTCGGAGTCTCGGCGCCGGCCATCCGCGCGCCGATATTTCCGAATGCCCAGCCGAGCCCAGCTGCCAAGGTCAATAGCACTGGCAGCACGGTGGCGTGTTCCAGGCGATCCCAGCCGATTACTGCCATTCCCGCCATCGCGATGGCGATGCCCGTAACCTGTCCCGGCCGGATCTGTTCGCGCAGCAGTAGCGCACCGAGTAGCGCGGTGAACGGCGCGGCGGACTGCAGCACCAGCGAGGCGAGTCCGGTCGGCATACCCGCCTGCATAGCGGCGAACAGAAATGCGAATTGTAGGATGCCGAAACCTGTGCCGTACAACAGAATCCAGCGCATACGCACCGGCGGGCGGGGGATGAACAGCAAAGCGGGAATCGCCAGCACCGCGAAACGCAGTGCTGCGAGGAAGAACGGCGGGAAGTGGTCGAGCCCTATTCGGATAGCTATGAAATTCAGCCCCCAGAGCAGGACGATGGTGCAGCCGAGCAGGCGGTCACGGTTGGTCACGCCTTCATCGTGCAATCAAGGAATGGACAGTACAATAGAATAAATATGCACTAATAAAGTAGAATAACTTAATGATTTCCGAGTTGGACCGCGCCGAACCCGGCGCGACCATGACACTGGAGCGATTGCGGGTGCTGCGTGAATTCGCCGATCGCGGTACCATAGCCGCCGTCGCCGCGGCGCTGTCGCTTACTCCGTCGGCGGTCTCGCAGCAGCTCAAGGTGCTGGCCAAAGAAGCGGGTGTGGCGCTCCTCGAACCTGACGGCAGGCGGGTCCGGCTCACTGATGCCGGCCATGCGTTGGTGATGCGTGCCGACGAGGTGTTGGCGGCGATGGATCGTGCGGTTGCCGAGATGGCGCACTACCGCGGCTCTACACGTGGCCGGGTCCGAGTCGCGGTATTCCCCTCAGGCGGCGCACTGCTGCTGCCATATGTACTGCCCGGCATGGTGGACAGCGGGGTAGACGTGATCACCTCGGACGAGGACGAGCCCCCGTCCGAGGTGACGCGCCTACTCGCAGACTACGACGTAGTGCTGACCCATCAGGACGAACGTGCCGCGCCGATCGCCGATCCACGTGTTGTGACTCGGATGCTCATGCGGGAACCGATCGATGTCGTTGTGGCGCGGACCCATCGGCTGGCCTGCCGCTCTGCTGTCGTGCCGAACGAATTGGCCGATGAGACCTGGTTGAGTGTACGCGGTGGTTTCCCGGTCGACGATGTGCTGCGCTCCATTGCCACCGTAACCGGCGTACAACCACGTATAGCGCAGCGTCTCAATGATTTTCGTGTTATCGAGACACTGGTGGCCACCGGCTACGGTGTTGCGCTCATGCCGCGTTACGCAGTGAGTGATCCTGGACTCGCGGTGCTGCGGCTGTCCGGCGTGCGCGCCGCCAGGAGATATGAATTGGCCACCCGTCCTCGGGCCGACGCTCGTCCTGCCATCGCCGCTGTACTCGGCGCTTTCGAATCGGCTGCCGCGCTGGTGACCACAGGCGCTGGAACGGCAAGAGAGTAAGCCATCGCCGCAACAGCTCAGCGGGCAGGGCGGATGTCGTATCGGGCGGGATTCTCTGTCTTCAGCGCGCTGATTACATTCCAGGTGGACCTGGCGGATGGTAGGGGTGCTGGGACATCGAGCTGATATAGCCGAAATCGTCGGCCACCATCGCGGCCAACTCCAACAGCGCCCGTCGGGTCGGTTTGCTCACCAGCTCCAGATCGATCTCTGCGCCTTCGGCGAGGTGGTCGTCGAACGGTACCACCTGCACCGCGCGAGTGCGGTCGAGGAACAGCTTGCGTAACTGGTCGAGATCCACGGTGGACGCGCCACGCCGAGATGCGTTCACCACTACCACTGTTCGTTCCACGAGTTTGCTGTAGCCGTGGTGGTCGAGCCAGTCCAGGGTGGCCGACGCGCTGCGTGCGCCATCGATGGCGGGCGAAGTGACCAGTACCAGGGAGCTGGCCATGTCCAGTACGCCTGTCATCGCGGAGTGCATCAAACCGGTGCCGCAGTCGGTCAAGATGATGTTGTAGAACGACTGCAGGATACTGATCGCTTTGCGATAGTCCGCCTCGCTGAATGCTTCGGATACCGCTGGATCTTGTTCGCTGGCAAGCACTTCCAGACGGCTTGGCGCTTGTGAGGTATGTGCCCGAACATCCGAGTATCTGGTGATGTGATTGTCTTCCAGCAGGTTACGTACGGTGGAGCGGGTCTGTCGAGGCACGCGATGCGCGAGGGTACCCAGGTCTGGATTGGCATCGATCGCGATAACCCGGTCGCCGCGCAGTGACGCGAAGGTGGAGCCGAGGCCGACCGTGGTCGTGGTCTTGCCGACACCACCTTTCAGCGAGAGGATCGCGATCCGATAGTCGCCGCGGACCGGCTGATTCACCCGGGCGACGAGGTCACGGTGGACGATATCGGCTGCTGATTCGCCGGGGTTGATCACCCCGCCCGAGGCTTTGTGCACAGCGCGCCGCCACCCACTGCGTGGCGCACGTCGGGCCCGCTTGAGCAGGTTGAGGTCGCTCACCGAGTGTCCTGGCTGTCCTGGCTGCGGCATATGCTGTGGCTGGAACGGCGGTGCCTGTTGGTGTGGGTTCGGCCCGCCCTGCCAGTTCGGCCCTGGCTGCGGTGGCTGATAAGTGGCCGACGGAGGCTGCTGTGGCATCGGCGGAGGTGGTGGTGCCCAGCTGTAGATCGGTCCGCCCGGAGCCTGATCAGGCTGCGGCGTAACGTGTCCCGGCGGTACGGAGTCCACAGGAACACGTCGGACCAAGCCGTCGCTGCCGATCTCCTGACGGTAGTCGCCGTAACCGAACTCCGGTCCCTGGCCTTCAGGCGCGACAGGAGGATGGTTGCCGATGGTATTCGGTGCCTGTGGCATGCCGCTCGAGAACGGTTCCGCGGGAAACGATGTCGGTGGCGGATACCCGTTCACACTCGATGGTCCGTACGGTTCGGCGGAACCGCTTGGCCCGGAGCCGTAGGGTTGCGCGGGAGCGTTCTGCGGATAGGTCGTGGTCTGTTCCGCCGGTTCGCGCGGATCCAGTTGGTCGCGTTGTGCTTCCGGTTGAGGCGGCCTGTCCGATCCCTCAGTTCCCCGCATCTCCGATGCGTCAGCTTGGTCGGTTGCCGATGGCGCCGATGACTCCGCCTCGGTCACGTCGGCCGTGTCTACCGAATGACTCTGTAGCCAGGGTGGAGAGGTCGGATTGTGGTCATTTGTTGTCACGGTTCCCCCATCTGCTCGGGAATTCGAGCAGAGAGCTCGGCGCTTGAAGTGCGAACCAACGCTAGCACGGGGTTCGGCGCGTCGTGCCGCGGTAGGCGTGGTGGAACCGGTGCCGCGGCACACCGCCTCGGCACCTTATCGATATGTGTTCCGTACCAGTGGGATCGGCGACCGCGCGCCGCGGTCGAACTGCCGCGGTATCCGAGCGGACGTGTTATGAAGTGTGCATGGTCAGCGCGCTCGGTTCACCGCGGATACCACCGCGCGCAGTGATGCGGTCGTGATCGAGGTGGCGATGCCGACGCCCCACACCACTTTGTCACCGATCGCGCATTCCACGTAGGCCGCGGCCTGCGCGTCGTCACCCGCGGACATCGCGTGCTCGGAGTAATCCAGAACCTCCACGTCGAAGCCGACGCTCGCGATCGCGTCGACGAATGCCGCGAGCGGTCCATTGCCCTGACCCGAGATCTCCTGCTCGATGCCGTCGACCTTCACCACTGCCGTGATCGAATCCACGCCGCCGTCGGTCTCCGACGCGGTGACTTTCTGGCGGATCCGCTCCAGGGGACGGATCGGGCTCAGATACTCCTCGGAGAAGGCATCCCACATCTGTTTGGGTGTTACCTCGCCCCCCTCACCGTCGGTGATCTTCTGAATCGCCCGAGAGAACTCGATCTGCAGCCGTCGGGGCAGCGCCAGTCCGTGGTCGGTTTTCATGATGTAGGCCACACCACCCTTACCGGACTGTGAGTTGACCCGGATAACCGCCTCGTAGGTGCGGCCGACATCCTTCGGGTCGATCGGCAGGTAGGGCACTTCCCAGACGATGTCGTCGACGTCGGAACCAGCGGTGTCGGCAGCTGCCTTCATCGCGTCCAAACCCTTGTTGATGGCGTCTTGGTGGCTGCCGGAGAACGCAGTGTAGACCAAATCGCCGCCGTACGGATGACGCTCGGGTACCGGCAGCTGGTTGCAGTACTCGACAGTGCGGCGGATCTCATCGATATCGGAGAAGTTGATCTGTGGGTCGATGCCGCGAGAGAACAAATTCATCCCCAGCGTGACCAGGCAGACATTGCCAGTGCGCTCGCCGTTGCCGAACAGACAGCCTTCGATCCGGTCGGCGCCGGCCTGAAAGCCCAGTTCGGCGGCGGCCACTGCGGTGCCGCGGTCGTTGTGTGGGTGCAGCGACAGCACGATCGCTTCGCGTCGGTCCAGGTTAAGGTCCATCCACTCGATCGAGTCGGCGTAGACGTTCGGAGTTGTCATCTCCACGGTGGCGGGCAGGTTGATGATCAGCGGCTTGTCCGGCGTCGGGGCGATGATCTCCGATACCGCGTCGCAGACCTCCTTGGCGTATGCCAGTTCGGTGCCGGTGTAGGACTCCGGACTGTACTCGTAGCGCCAGCTGGTGTCCCGGTAGCGTTTCTCGATCTCCAGGCACAGCGCGGCGGCGTCCGTAGCGATCTTCTTGATCGCGGCGCGTTCAGCGCGGAACACCACCTTCCGCTGCAGAATCGAGGTCGAGTTGTAGAAGTGCACGATAACGTTTTGCGCGCCCGCGCAAGCTTCGAAGGTGCGTTCGATCAGTTCGGAGCGACACTGGGTCAGCACCTGGATGGTCACGTCGTCGGGGATCGCGCCCTCTTCGATGATCTCGCGGACGAAATCGAAATCGGTCTGGCTCGCCGAGGGGAAACCGACCTCGATCTCCTTGTACCCCATGCGCACCAGCAGATCGAACATGCGGCGCTTGCGGGCCGGGCTCATCGGGTCGATGAGTGCCTGGTTGCCGTCACGCAGGTCGACCGCGCACCAGCCGGGCGCCCGGTCGATGACCCGGCCCGGCCAGGTGCGATCGGGCAAGGTGATCGGCTCCACCTCCTCGGCGAACGGCCGGTAGCGGAACGCGGGCATCGAGGAGTTCTTCTGCCTGTTCCAGGTGGGTTGGTCGGCGGGAGCGGGCTTGCCCGGCGCCATGATGGCGCGGGTACCGGATACGAAAAAGTCTGCAGGAGTCATGGGCGGTTTCTCCAAGGGTGTGGTTTTTTCCCAATGATCTAGGGCGACCGGCATAACGAAACCCCGCGGCGGGAGCCGGTCCGATCAGACCCCGTCGCGGCGGCCGAGAAGAAGTGCCCGCTGCATGATGGAGTGAGCTTACCGTGCCGCAGTACCACTCGGAAAGGTGGTCCAGTTATCGGTCGGTTCCAGACCAGTTACCGTTCGGCCGGTAGCGGACAGCATTGGTACGGTCCCGGGTCCGCCAGAACGTCGAAGGATTGGCTATGACTTGGTTGGAGCAACTGGTCGTCTTCGGTGCGGGTATCGCGGCGGGCAGCATCAACACCATCGTGGGATCGGGAACCCTGATCACTTTTCCTGTCCTGCTCGCGTTCGGCCTGCCCCCGGTCACCGCGAATGTCTCCAATACCATCGGCTTGGTCCCCGGCGCACTCAGCGGCGTGCACGGATACCGTCGCGAACTCGCAGGCCAACGGACCAGGTTGCTGCGATTGGGCACCGCGTCGCTACTCGGCGGCATCGCGGGGGCGATGCTGCTGCTCATGCTCCCCCCTGATGCGTTCACAACGATAGTGCCTGCGCTCATCATCGCGGCGTTGGTGCTGGTTGTAGTACAGCCGAGGCTGGCGGGCTGGGTCAGACGTAGGCGAGCGAACGACGGTGCCCCGCCTCCGGAATACGGCGGCCCGGTGCTCTTCGTCGCGATCTTCGCGACCAGTGTCTATGGCGGATACTTCGGTGCCGCTCAGGGCGTGTTGCTGATCGGGCTGCTCGGGGTTTTCATGCACGACGATATCCAGCGCCTCAATGGGCTGAAGAACGTGCTCGCACTCTTGGTGAACGCGGTATCGGCTTTGATCTTCATTGTGGTCGCGGATGTGGATTGGCGGGCTGCTGCGTTGATCGCGTTGGGTTCGATCATCGGAGGCCAGTTGGGTGCGCGAATGGGGAGGAGAATGCCGCCGGTCGTGCTGCGCACGGTCATCGTCGTGGTCGGCCTCGTTGCAGTGCTCAGACTGATGATGCCGTAGGAGGTGGTCGATGGCACGGGAGAAGTGCTCCGCTCGCGGCGGACCGAAGCTGCGATCGCAGACAGATGCGGAGTGTCGAGGATCTCAGGGTCGGATGTCAGTCTCGAGAAGGACGACGACCGCCCGCGCACGGCACAGGATGATTTGCGTGCGCAGCTGGAAGATCCTTGTCATTGCCGTGCTCGCTGGTTCACTGCCCGCGGTGGGTGGATGTACCGCATTGCCGAGCGAGCACGAGTCGGCAGTTGCGGACCTGGTAGCCCAGGCTGATGCCGTGCCGACGCCGCGGTTGGATTGGGCACAGTGCGCCCAACCGCGGCTGAGCAGATACCAGTGCGCGACCGCGGCGGTGCCAGTGGATTATGCGAACCCCGAGGGCCCGGTGCTCGAGCTGGCGCTTGTGCGACAGCAGGCCGCCGATCCGCAACGGCGAATCGGCACTTTGTTCACCGCGACGGGTGGCCAGGGCGGTTCCGGATTGCGTCGGGCTGCTGCGGGTGAGTTGTTCGATGGCGAAATCGCGCGCCGTTTCGACGTGGTTGCTTTTGACCAGCGTGGCGTCGGCAGGAGTGGACAGGTGCGTTGTTTCCCGAATGCCGAGCAGCAGCGGCAGTTCTGGTCCAGCGTATGGCTGCCGCCGGTGAATCCGGAACAGGAGCGTGCCGCCGCCGCGGCGAGTCGCGAGCTGGCCGCGGGGTGCGCGGCACACAGTGGTGCGCTGCTCGGGCACCTGACCGCCGTTGATGCCGTGCGTGATCTGGATCTGCTGCGCCGTGCGGTCGGTGACGAGCAGCTCACTTATGTAGGCGGATCCTATGCGAGTTATCTGGGACAGGTGTACGGCGCGCTGTTCGGCGACCGGGTGCGTGCGTTACATCTCCGGTCGATGATAGATCCGGACGCGTATACCAACGACACACGCAGCGCGATCGAGAGCACTGCGCAGGCGACCGAGGAGGTTCTCGGCGAATTCCTGCGAATGTGCGCGGAAGCCGGCCTGTCGCGGTGCGCCTTCGCGGCCGAAGACGGCGAGAGCGATGTCGAGCCGCAGGAAGGTCAGGAAAATGCGGGCGAGCTCGACCGGTCCGCCGTTCTGCGTGCCCGGAACAATGCTGTGCTGCGGCGCCTGCAGGAGGGGCCTCTTGTGGTGGGGACGGGTGAGCGGACCAGAACGGTCACCTATACCGAGGTGCTCTCATCACACATACTCTTGTTGAACGACTCCTTGGCGGGCTGGCCAGTGTTGGCCGAACTGCTGGCCGAGCTGGAGCGTGGGCCAGCGGGTGACCCGGACACTGTCGGTGAGATTCTGGCTGCCGCTGCTCGGCCGTTCGATGATCTCGATTCTTTTATCGCGATCTCCTGCTCTGACAACACTTTTCCCCGTGATCCCGATCGCTGGCCAGTACTGGCAAAGGAGTTCGCGGAGGTCAGCCCGACCTATGGCGCATTCTGGCTGTATCTGCGCCAACCCTGTGCTTCATGGCCATCTCCAGCAGAATACGCCCAGCGCTATGTCGGACCATGGATTCTGCGCTCGAATACTCCGGCTCTGCTGATCAACAATCAGTTCGATCCGGTGACTCCGCTGTCCGCCGCGCGGCGTGCGCAACAGGAATTGGTGAACGCCAGACTGGTCGTCGTGACGGGGGGATACGGACACGACACGCTCAACGACTGCACCCGGAAGTTACAAGAGCGCTATCTCGTCGACCTGCGTCTGCCCGCTCCTGGGGCGACCTGTCGACTCGACGTACGGCCGTTCGATCGATAGCACCCTCGACTGTGCGTTAGAGGGGAGATCCCGGTAGTCTGCGGACGCTAGAGCTTGATGATGAAGGGTGACCGGGGTTGCGTAGACGCGCCTTGTTCAAGGCGGCGGGCACGGCCGCGTTACTCGGTGCCATGGGCACGGCAGCAGGTATCAGCCGCGCCTCCACGGATCCGATGTGGGAGGTCATGTTCCGTGCCTGGGTGCCGGAGATCTTCGCGCCGCTTCCGGACCCGCCTGAGCATTCGCCCGCGATAGTCGTCGGTTCGGGCTTCGGCGCCGCGGTAACCGCCTTGCGCCTGGCCGAGGCGGGGATTGCCAATACCGTGCTGGAGCGCGGTTCGCGCTGGCCGAACGATCCGTGGCGGGAGATCTTCACCGGTGACGACTTGCCAGATGGTCGGGGCTTCTGGCACCGCACCCATTTCACCGGCGTCACCAAGGTAACGATGCAGTTCACCAACTTCGGTGGTGTGCTGGATTGCACCGAGTATCCGGGCATCGACGTCTGGCGTGCGGCGGCGGTCGGTGGTGGTTCAGTGATTTTCACTGGCGCCATGATCGCGCCGGAACGTCGCTTCTTCGACCATATCTTCGGTGGAACCGTTGATTACTCCGAAATGGAGCGCGTCTACTACCCACGAGTGCGCAGGATGCTGCGGTTGAGTCGGATGCCGACGGACATCTATCACTCCGTGCCGTTCACCCACACCAGAGCCTGGGACGAGCAGGTGCGCAAGGCCGGCTACCAGCTGAGGTCGAACGATTCGATCTTCAAATGGGATACCCTGCGCGCCGAACTCGCCGGAGCTATGCGTCCTTCGGCCACGGTAGGCAGGAGCAATCTGGGTAATTCCAACGGTGCTAAGTTCGATCTGAATCAAAACTACTTGAAATACGCTCGTGACACCGGTCGGTGCGCGGTCTTCCCTGGTCACCGGGTCGAGGCCATCGCGCAGGAAGCCAACGGCCGCTATTCGGTCACTGTGACGAAGCTATTGCCCACCGGAGTAGTGCTTTCCACCAGAACTCTCACCTGTGACCGGCTATTCCTCGGTGCTGGTTCGATCGGCACCTCCGAGTTGCTGGTTCGTGCTCAGGCCACCGGTACGCTGTCGCGTCTGAACGAGCATATCGGTGATGGGTGGGGCACCAATGGCGATGTGGTGCTCGCTAGAGGCGCCAGTGCATTGGCCGGTTACGGTCAGGGAGCGCCGAGTGCGAGCCGGATCTTCGACGACTCCGGGGTGCCTTTGACTTTGGAGAACTGGTACATCCCCGGAATACCGTTCGAGACCGGTGCGCTTGCTTCGCTCGGCATGGTGCTCGACCCGGCCCGGACTCGATTCGGCTACGACCGGTCCACGAACGGGGTCGGGCTCAGTTGGTCGGCGCGCAACCAGGACCACGTTGTTACCGCTGCCAAAGAGGTTGATCACCGGATCGCCGAACATGCGGACTCGCTCATCGATTACGGTGCTCTCGGTTATGACGCGAACGCATTGTTCACCGCGCATCCGCTCGGCGGAGCGGTATTGGGGCGAGCCACCGACAACTATGGGCGGGTGCTCGGTCACCCCGGCCTGTATGTGATGGATGGTGCGGCGGTTCCTGGCAGTACCGGAACTGTCAACCCATCGCTCACCATCGCCGCGCTGGCCGAACGCAATATCGAAGCGATCATCCGAGCCGGTCGCTGAGTGCGGCTTCGATAGTGAATCATCACTTCTCAGCAGGCGTTTTCAACTGTACTGAGTGCACTCTGCGCGTACTACTGTCGGCGGCACCGGTCGGCGTCGAAGGGATCTGTAGTGTCTGTTCTCACCCCTAGCTGGGACATCGACCACGACTCGCGGAAACTGTCGCAGGAACAAGGGTATCCGCGCAAGCCGCCCAGGCTATGGACCGACTTTCTGATGCTGGGATTGGCCATTGTCTCCGTAATACTTGTTTTCTGGGTCACCTTCTTTCCGGTCGCGGGGAACATCCGGCAGACGATTGTGCTCATCGACTGGTCACTGTGCGCAGTGTTCGCGGGGGAGTTCCTGTGGCGCTGGCGACGAACGGGTTGGTCGTGGACCTTCCCATTCATCTACTGGTACGAGGTCCTCGGCATGATTCCGGTGACCAGCCCGTTCTTCCGTAGCTTCCGGCTGCTGCGGATTGTGGTGATCGCGGTCCGACTCGCCAGGGTGGCCGACCGGGTATTCGGAGATCGGATAACCGCCGCGTTGGTGAACCGCTTCGTGACGACCATCGTGGACACTATCCGCAGGCCGATGACCATCGCCGTGATGGACGAGGTGGCACAGGTGCTGCGCACCGGCCACTACACTCGCAATATCGCCGCTGCGCTCGAGGTGAACCGTGCAGAACTGGACGAGATGATTCTCGAACTGATCAAGAAGGACCCGCAGGCGGGCAGGATGCGCTATATCCCGTTTCACGACGAGATCATCCGGCTGATCGCCGACACCACTTTTCGTATCGTGTTCCAGGTATTGGCTGACCCACGCACCGATGAGCTCGTCTCGGATTTATTGCGTGAGAACATCGATCAGATGCGTGATGCGGTGCGCGGCGGTATCCGGATGCCGCTGTCCGAGTATGGTCAGATGCCTGCGGAGGAGAACGGTGCACGCGACCAGCTCAGCGGGATGCCACGAACCTGATCTCATCCCGCTGCTGCGCGAAACATACGGTTTCCCATGCGGTCGGTATGATCAGAGAAAAGCTGATACCTGTTGTTATTCGTTTCCGCTATACGGATTGATAGCTTTCCGATTCCGGAAATTGCTCGGCGAAATCGATGAAGCAATCCACTACTACTTCGTTGGCTTTGCGAATGGTGCGTTTGAGTAGAAAACCGGGAACCGGGATGGGTAGATAGAGTTCGGCGTGGTACCAGACATCGGTGCCGTCGATGCCGTCGGATACCTCGAACCAGCCGCCGCCTCTTACCCCTCTAGTGCTGTCGGCGACGGACCAGGAGGCCCGGAAGTCGGTCCATTCATATTCCAGCACTTGCAGATCCGAACTTCCGAGGAGCTCTGCCTTGACGAAGACTCGGAGCGGCCTTTGTCGCGCGTCGCGCGAAGCGATCCGGACATCGTGATAGGCCGGTGACCATACCGGGAGTGATTCGACGGCGATCAAGGCATCCATGGTCTGCGCGGGATCGGCGTCGACGAAGAATCGGATATCTGTTGTGGTGCGCATGGCATACCTCCGACCCCCGAGTGGACAAGTGGGCCGATTCTCTCCATTATGCGAGGGCTTCGTCAACCTCATGGCAGGCAGCCGATTCTCGGCTAACTGGATAACGCGACTTTATCAGCTCGAGATCAGCGATTGGCAACTGTTTCAACAATTTCCATATGGAAGCTTTCAGGAAAGGTGATGTCACGCCGAGCCGGCTCACCTAAGATTGAATCGGAAATCCAGCGTAGTCGGTCAGGGCGGGAGACTGTCATGAAATACGCGGAACTGCTGGCACAGGCGCGAGACTCGATCACCGTCAGCCGGGTTTACGGGGAGCCGTACGCATCGGATGGAACAGTGGTTCTCCCCGCCGCCTCGGTCCGAGGCGGCGGTGGGGGTGGCGGAACCGGGAATACGGCGGAGGGGGAGGGCGAGGGAGCCGGGTTCGGCCTCGCCGCTCGGCCCGTCGGTGCGTATGTGCTGCGGGATGGTCGGCTCACCTGGCGCCCGGTCGTGGACATCAACGCGATCATCGAGGTGGTCGGCAAGGTACTGATCGTTGGTATCCTCGCCTTCGCCCTGACGCGCCGCCGCAGGCGGCCCGTCTAGCTCATCCCGGCGCGGTGTTCAATCCGACGTCGCGGGTTCGATGATCGCGTCGGGCCCTGGATACACCAGCGACTCGTGACCATCGGAGAAGCGCACCACATAGGGTGGCGTCCCATCCGGCCCTCGGACCTCGATGATCTCGGCCAGGTGATCCACTTCTCCCACCACGTGTCCGTGTACGCAGAGCCGATCTCCTACATGTGCCATCATCGCCCCATTATCGGACGGAGTGCTACACGTCACAAGCTTGGCCGATGCGCGGGTCGTCGCCAATCGTAGTTCGAGCAGCATCGGAAAGCCGACCCGCGTGCTCTCGCGCGCGGGGGCTCGTTCGCCGCATCTGCCAGTGCTTGTTGCCATTTCGGGCTTATTCGCGTTGACAGTACTCTGTTTGTGGTGTTGGGTCGCATATCGCTGGAGTTGGAGTACGGCGAAATGGGTGATGCCGGACATGCGAAAGCTGGTCTACTACGTGGGTGTGTCGCTCGATGGCTACATCGCGGGCCCCTCGGGCGAATTCGACTTCTATCCACTCGGTGACGACATGGGAGCCTGGATCAATGCCGAATATCCAGAGTGCGTGCCAAGCCACGTGCGTCCGCATATCGGAATGGCGATCGACGAGCCGAACAAGCGGTTCGGTGCCGCGGTGATGGGCCGCGGCACGTACGAGCCCGCATTGTCCGCCGGCGTGGCCAGTCCATATGCGCATATGAAGCAGTACGTCGTTTCGAGCACGCTCGGCCGCATAGGCGACCCAGACGTCGAGTTGGTCGAGCGCGACCCGGTCGAGCTCGTGCGGCAGCTGAAGCAGGGGAGGGATAGCGGAGACATCTGGCTCGTTGGTGGCGGCGAACTCGCAGGTGAGCTACTCGGCGAGATCGACGAAATGATCATCAAGAGCTATCCGGTCGTCGCAGGAGCGGGCGTGTCCGTATTCTCCGGTGAGTTCCGCCCGACCCTGTTCCGCCCGACTGCGCGCAGGCAGTTCGAGAACGGCACTCAGATCAGTTGGCTCACCAGAGCCTGAACATATGTGTGGGCCTTGTGGCAGGCAGCGCGACTATCCGACCAGGCCGGACTCGCCCGCGATCGGAAAGTCAGCTCGCGTCGGTGAGAAACGATAGCCGTACCTGCCGGTCAGGGTTATCGACATTGAGGTCGACCAATGCGATCGACTGCCAGGTGCCGAGAACTAACTTCCCTCCGAGCACCGGGATCGTCGTCTGTGGCGCGATCAACGCGGGCATCACGTGTGTGCGCCCATGCCCCCGTGAGCCGTGTGCGTGTCGCCACCGGTCATCGGTGGGCAGCAGATCGCGCAGTGCGGCCAGCAGGTCGTCATCGCTGCCCGCGCCCAACTCCATGATCGCGACGCCTGCGGTGGCGTGGGGCACGAAGATATGGAGAAGCCCGTCTACACCCGCCTCACGCGCGAATGCCGAACACTCTGGTGTGATGTCTTGTACCACTTCGTCGCGGCCCGTTTTCACCTCGAACAGTATGCTCTTCATGTCGCATATCGTCCTCCGTTGTGCCATGGCTCTGGCCTGGGTTCCGGGATCGGCGCGAGTGTGGGCTACTGCACAAGCGGGTAGGTAGAAACAAAATCGCTGGCTCCCGGTCGGTAGGCTGGGGTGTTGTTATCGGTTTGTTGTCTACTCTGGAGGACCCTGTCGTGGCTCTCGTGGTTCAGAAGTACGGAGGATCCTCGGTGGCGACCGCCGAGCGGATCCGGCGCGTCGCTGAACGGATCGTGGAGACGAAGAAGCAGGGCCACGATGTAGTGGTCGTCTGTTCCGCCATGGGCGACACTACCGACGAGTTGCTCGATCTCGCCCAACAGGTGGCGCCGGCGGCGCCGGCCCGCGAAATGGACATGCTGCTCACCTCCGGTGAGCGTATCTCCAACGCGCTGGTCGCCATGGCGATCCATTCTCTCGGCGCCGAGGCTCGCTCGTTCACCGGCTCGCAAGCAGGCGTCATCACAACGAGCGCGCACGGTAATGCCAAGATCATCGACGTGTCCCCGGGACGGGTCCGCGACGCACTCGACGAGGGCCTCGTCGTGCTGGTCGCAGGCTTCCAAGGGGTAAGTCAAGACAGCAGGGACGTCACTACACTGGGTCGTGGTGGCTCGGACACCACAGCGGTTGCGCTGGCCGCGGCGCTGAACGCGGACGTCTGTGAGATCTACACCGATGTCGACGGTGTCTTTACCGCCGACCCACGGATCGTGTCCGACGCGCAGCGACTGGAACAGGTCTCCCATGAGGAGATGCTGGAGCTGGCGGCTTGCGGCGCCAAGGTGCTGATGTTGCGCTGTGTCGAATACGCCCGCCGTTACAACGTGCCCGTGCATGTGCGCTCGTCCTATACCGACAAGCAAGGCACCTACGTTTTCGGATCGATGGAGGACATCCCCTTGGAGCAAGCAATCCTCACCGGCGTCGCGCACGACCGCAGCGAGGCCAAGGTGACCGTGGTCGGACTGCCGGACGAGCCTGGCTATGCCGCCAAGGTGTTCCGTGCTGTCGCCGACGCGGAGATCAACATCGATATGGTCCTGCAGAACATCTCGAAGATCGAGACCGGCAAGACCGACATCACTTTCACACTGCCGAAGACCGATGGCGCGCGTGCGGTCGAGATGTTGACCAAACGCCAAGCCGAAATCGGCTTCTCCCAGGTGGTCTATGACGATCACATCGGGAAGGTTTCACTGGTCGGTGCGGGCATGAAGAGTCACCCCGGCGTCACCGCCACCTTCTGCGAGGCGCTGGCCAAGGCTGGGGTGAACATCGATCTCATCTCCACCTCGGAGATCCGGATCTCCGTACTGGTCAAGGACACCGAACTGGATCAAGCTGTGGCGGTGCTACACAAGGCGTTCGATCTGGGTGGCGACGAGGTCGCGGTGGTTCACGCGGGAACGGGGCGCTAGGTCATGGGTGTACGGGTAGGAATCGTCGGCGCGACCGGGCAGGTCGGTGCCGTCATGCGGAAACTGCTGGAAGAACGTAACTTCCCGGCCGACGAGGTGCGGTTCTTCGCATCCGCGCGCTCGGCGGGGAAGTCGCTGCCGTGGCGCAGCGGCGAGATCCTCGTCGAGGATACCGAGGCCGCCGATCCGTCTGGGCTGGACATCGCGTTGTTCTCCGCCGGCGCCACTATGTCTCGCGTGCAGGCTCCGCGTTTCGCGGCAGCGGGCGTAACAGTGATCGACAACTCCTCGGCTTGGCGCAAGGACCCCGAGGTGCCGCTGGTGGTCAGCGAGGTCAATCCCGAGCAGACGCGCAACCTGGTCAAGGGCATCATCGCGAACCCGAACTGCACAACCATGGCTGCCATGCCGGTGCTCAAGCCATTGCACGACATCGCGGGTCTGCGCCGCCTGATCGTGTCCAGCTACCAGGCGGTATCCGGTAGCGGCTCGGCCGGTGTGGAAGAGCTGGTGAGTCAGGCGCGCGCGGTGATCGGCGAGGCCGAGAAGTTGATTCACGATGGTCGCGCCGTGGATTTCCCCGCGCCGAACAAATATATCGCGCCGATCGCGTTCAATGTGCTTCCCCTGGCTGGTTCGCTGGTCGATGACGACTCCGGTGAGACTGACGAGGATCAGAAGCTGCGTAACGAGAGCCGCAAGATTCTCGGTATCCCGGATCTCGCGGTAAGCGGCACTTGTGTGCGGGTTCCGGTGCTCACCGGTCACTCGCTGTCAGTGAATGCCGAATTCGCGGAACCGCTTTCGGCTGAACAGGCCGAAGAGATCCTGTCGAAGGCTCCAGGTGTGCGGTTGGCCGATGTACCGACTCCGCTCGCGGCGGCAGGCATCGATGATTCGCTCGTCGGCCGCATCCGGCAGGACCCCGGCGTGCCGGACGGTCGCGGTCTCGCGCTGTTCGTCTCCGGAGACAATCTGCGTAAGGGCGCTGCCCTCAACACGATTCAGATCGCCGAGGTATTGCTCAGCAACCGCTGATATCGAGCTGTTGACACGACTTTCCGGCCGTTGAGGTGTGGTTCCGCAGGTACTGGGCGGTCGTGATGGCGCGCGTCTACGTCGATCGGTTCAGGAGCTGCAGGCCGGTAGCGGTGTCGACGCGACCTCATCGAATGGGAGTCGTTTTCTCCGCATCGGCAAGCATTACGACTGCCCCTGACCTCGCGGCAGCTGAAAACTCTCGCTGTCGGTTGGCGCGGCTGCTAGCCTACGCCGATGGCGAAACCTCATCCTCATGTGTATTTCGGCGACCGGATCGTCACCGCCGACGCAGCGACAGTAGGCATCGCCTCATCGGCGGTGCTGTACGGCTTGAGTGTCTACACCGTCTTTCCCGTGCATGTGGAAGGGACAGCACGCACAGCGTTTCGCCTGGAAGACCATTTCCAACGGCTAGAGGAATCCTGCAAGATCATCGGGATCGATCGGTTCGCCGAGGAATGGGATTTCGCGCGTTTCCGCGCGGCGGTTGTGGCGCTGATCGGGCGGAACGCGCCGTGTGTTGATGTCTTCGTGCGAGCAACGGTGCATGTGGTAGAGTCCATCCCCGGCACCAGGGTGCGCGGCTGCGCGATCCAGGTCAGCATGTTCGTCTACGATGCGGTACCGATCGTTCCGCAAGACGGTATGCGTCTGAAGTCGAGTCCGTGGCGACGCATTCCGGATAATGCGATTCCTTCCCGCGCCAAAGTCAATGGCGCCTATGTGAATTCGGTGCTGGCGAAGCAGGACGCTATTGACAGTGGCTACGACGATTGCATATTTCTCGACAATAACGGGCATGTCTGCGAACTCAGCGCGGCCAATATCTTCCTGGTCCGCAGTGGCACATTGATCACTCCCGATGTCTCCTGCGACATCCTCGACGGCATCAACCGCAGGACCGTGCTCACTTTGGCGGCCGAGGACGGGATTCCGGTGATAGAACGCACCGTAGACCTCACCGAGTTGTATATCGCCGACGAGGTGTTCGTAACCGGGACTTCTTCCGGCGCCGCGCCGGTCGTCGAGGTGGACGGTCGGCTGATCGCCGAGGGCGCTCCAGGCCCGATCTCCCAGGCTTTACGCAAACGTCACCATGCCGCTTTGCGCACTGACGACGTCCATGGCTGGGTCACCGATCTGTCCGAGGAGGTGTAGAAGCCGACAGGATTGCTGTCGGTGTTCGAGTCGAGTTCCAGGTCGTTTCGAGCGTGTCGGGTCCTGGTCTGGGCTCGTTGGCCAGGTGGAGCGATCCGGTGCTGCTCAGCGGATGCCGGGGGTGCGTGGGTCGGGACCGAGACAAACCAGGACAGCACACCCTGGCGGGATGCCTTCGAACGGCGTAGCCAATGGGTGATTCAGGCACGCGAAAACATTGCAGCCAGGGTATGCTGCCGGCCCGACCCCGAATACTGACATCAGGATGTCCCAGTCGACGAACAGACGCGCGTCCACCCGTGCGGGCTGCTCGATGAACGGCCCAGGATCGGGCATCGGCCGCTCATCGAACGCGTCGAACAGCTTGCGGAAGAATTCGTGTGCCAGCTCTTCGGTGTTCTGCACGATCCCCGATATGCCTTGGCTACTGACATTGCCGAAAACTCCCGTCCACATGACAGTGAGATCCAGGCTCGGAACGGTGAAGATGTTCTGCATTCCGAGACCAGACATCGAGTAGGTGTCTCTGGGCAGGAAGCCAGGAACGTCAGCGCAGCCGGGCCCGATCCAGAACAGATATCCATAGCACCGGTTCTTGGCCGATGGTGTGCGTGCCTTGCGCAGATAATCGGAGGAGACGATCCGCTGTGCGCCCCACAGCCCGTCGTTGCTCACCAGCAGCCCGAGTTTGGCGAAATCCTTCGGCGGAATCAACAGATGTGCGTAGCCGTAGGTGTGCCCGGAGCGGTCCTTGGCCCAGTAGTAGTCGCTGCGAGGGATACCGAGTGGATCGAACAATTCTCGCTGTGCGAACTGTTGCAGTGGTTCTCCGACGGCCAGTTCGATCACGAAGGCCAGCAAGTCGACGTTGCGCTGGCTGTAGGTGAAAACGGCTCCCGGCGGATGGATCAGCGGCATACCGAGTGCCTGTACCGCGCTGTTCGGGTCGATGGGAATCACACCGGTTATGCCCTCCGTCAGTATCCCGACCTGCATGCCGGAGGTCTCGGTGAGCAGATTCTCCACAGTGATCGACCGATGCACCTGGCTGCCGAGTCCGAAGGGAAGATATTGGTCGATCGATGCATCGAGATCGAGTTTGCTTTGATCCCAAGCGATTCCGGCTAGAACGGAGACGATGCTTTTGGTCGAACTCCAGATATTCCATGCGACATTGTCGGTCCGGTCGTTCATCAGCCCTTCGCCGATCAGGCAATTGCGCCGGAACACCTGTACGTTGAACCGATTCCGTTCGGCCGCGAACACCATCGCATCGTGTAGCCGTGCAGAGTCCAGCCCGACCTGTTCTGGTGTGGCCCGCTGCGGATCGCGGTCTGAGGTGACCGCGCAATGCACCTGGTCACTGGGCGCGGCATTCGCGCTCACTGCGAACAGATTGCCCAGCAGTAGGGAAGCAGTCATGACGCCTGTCAAGAATCCACCGGAACGCCCCATGGCATGAGGCTAGCGCGCTGGAGTGCCACTATCCGGTCAACAGGCAGGATAAGTCTGAGCGTGTCTTACCGCTGAGGGGCTAGCTTGCGTCGTTATGGACGTGGTCGGTAACACGATGCGAGATCGCAGCTGCCGCACGAGTTCGACGGGCGGTCCTTTTCGATCACCGCCGACACCGCATTGGTCGACAATGCCGCGCTTGCCGCGCGGCCCCGCCCCGCAAGCGCGGAACGATCAGGAACAGTTCATCCCCAGTGATCTTTCTGGAACCGCACCATATCGTCGCCATGCAGTTGGACTGTCGCATTGCTGCGCCGAACCCAGAACTCCGCCCCTCCTTTGCCGCCTAGTTGTTGCGGGACAAGACGTTGTTGATATTTGTTGATCTGCTCCGGCTTTCGATGGCAGAATGCTGACTCGGGTGTTCGTGTCCCTGCCGTATGCAGTGAGTCCGAGTTAGAGGGCGGACGAGGAGCCAGACATCCACCGCGCGAGGTCGATGCTTCAGCCCTACCTTCGTCCGCTGAGGAAGTTCGACGGCGCTGTCACCCTGTTTTTTCGTTGCCGGTATGCGCCGGCCAACTCACGACAGCCTGATATCGCGTGCGGTCGCGAGGCTCGGCGGTGCGGAATCCAGCGCGAGCGGACAAAGGAACTTCGTATGCACGAACTCGATTCACCCTCACCTGCCGTCGACTTTCAGCAGCGCGTCATCGATGAGTTCCGCGCGAACGCAGGCATCGTTGGTGGCCCGTTCCAGGGTTCGTCCTTGCTTCTGCTGACCACTGTGGGCGCACGGACCCGGCGCCGTCGCACCACTCCGCTGGGCTACGTGGACATCGACGGTACACGTGTGGTCGTCGCCTCTGCTGGCGGTACGGACCGTAATCCAGCGTGGCTGCACAATCTTCGGGCGCATCCGGTGGTGACCGTCGAGGTTGGTCCCGAAGCCTACCCGGCGATCGCGTCCGTATTGCCCGGTGCGTTTCGCGATCGCTTCTGGAACGAGGTGGTGTGCCGGCATCCCGGCTACGGCGATTACCAGCAGATGACATCCCGCGTGATCCCGCTGGTAGAGATCCAGCCCCTCCTACCTCGCGATGGGCTCGACCGGGTGCGCGGGATGGGAGACTTCCTGAAAGAAGTACACCAATGGCTGTCCACAAAAATGGATCTCGTCCTCGCGCAGGTCGACACGCTCATCGCAACGGCAGATACCACCACACCGGTGACGCTGCCACCACGAACGCTCCATGCCCAAATGCGTGAACGCTGCGCGGCCTTCTGCGGAGCGCTCGAACGACACCACACAGGCGAGGACTTCGGCGCGTTCCCGATGGTGGCGGAGGCGTTTCCCGCGCTCGCGCCGACACTGGAGCGACTCCGTGCCGAGCATGTCGTGATAGCCCAGATCAACGCCTCTATCCGTGACTTGCTAGAAGGGTACACGCCAGGAGCGAGTGATCCGCGTGAGCTGCGTGTCGAGCTTCACGGCCTGGTTGCCCGACTGCGCGAACACTTCGCGTTCGAGGAACAGACGATCCTCGACGCACTCAATGCCGTCGCTGACGCACCACCTTCGGACAACGCGGCAGAGCCCGAATCCGATTCGGGTGAGTGCTGAAATGACGCATAGCAACGCACCGCTATCAGTCGAAGGCCGTCGGCGTCTGGTGCAACGCTGCCAGAACCGCTGGATCGCGCACGTCGCGGCAGAGATGAGGATCTCGTGTGCCTGTGCCTCGAAGTGGGTCAACCGCTACCGGCGTCATGGCGAACTCGGCCTGCTCGACCGGTCCTCAACGCCACACCACCAGCCCACCGCCACCGCGGTCGTCGTCAGGATCGAGGGTCTCCGCCGCACCAACAAGTGGTCGGCCGCCAGGATCGCCTTCGAGCTACAGGTCGAAGGCATCGTTGGCAGTCGCCGGACAGTGGCGCGGCACCTCACCGCGTTAGGACTGAACCGCCGACGGATCATCGACCCCACTGGCGAAGCCAACCGGGAACCACGCACAATTATCGCCCGACACCCCGGCCACATGGTCCACATCGACGTGAAAAAGGTCGGGCGAATCCCCGATGGCGGCTGGCGAGCTCACGAGCGCGGCAGCGCCGCCACGAAAGACGTCAGCCTGCGCAAGCGAAAGACTGGACGCGGCGGCTACGTCTACCTCCACTCCGCCATAGACAGACACACCCGCCTCGCCTACACCGAAGCACTCGACGACGAGAAGGCCACCACAGCGGTCGCGTTCTTCCACCGGGCACGAGTCTGATTCGCGGCCCACGGAATCACACGAATCGAGCGGGTCGTCACAGACAACGACGCCTGGACCTGCCTGTTCGCGAGCCCTCAACTGCCGAACCTGATGTATCCGCTGGTGATCCTCTTCGAACTACTATCCGCCTTTGCCTGCACCCTGCTCGTGGCTGTTGTGTACGGAACCCTGCAGACCCAGACCGACCACACTCAGGTCTCTCGCGTCATGTCCACCGCGAGCATCGGGATGGAAGGGCTCGCCCTACTCGGCATCGGCGGTGGAGTTCTTATCGCCGCCCATTATTGATACCAGTTCTTTTCTTAACTAATTCCAGAAAAGGAGCACAATCGGGATATGCACGCCAATGGCACCGACCCGCGCGCGTGGTTGCGAGCGGCAGGTCTGCGGGTTACGGCCCCGCGGATCGCGGTATTGAACGCGGTTGCGACCCAGCCGCATGTGGATGCCGATCGGGTGGCCGCCACGGTTCGTCAAATGCTGGGTTCGGTGTCGACTCAGGCGGTATATGACGTCTTGCATGCGTGCGTGCGGGCCGGAATTCTGCGGCGGATCGAGCCGGCCGGCTCGGCCGCGCTGTACGAAACCCGGATCGGGGACAACCATCACCATCTAGTGTGCCGTGGTTGCGGCATGGTCGTCGATGTCGACTGTGCTGTGGGCGCGGCTCCTTGTCTGGAACCTTCGGATGATCACGGATTCGCGGTCGATGAGGCCGAGGTCGTCTTTTGGGGTTTGTGTCCGACGTGCCGTTCCGGGGAGCGGCCGACACCTTGACCTCCGAGCAGCTCATCCCGGGAAGTTGTTCATCAGCTGAGAAGGCTTATATGACCAAGCCGACAACCACGAACGCCGGAACCCCGGTGGAGAGCGACCCTGACTCAGGCCGAGGCCGACCATTTGGCCGGTTCCGATCCCGAGGGCTACCGGTTCAACCCGTTCGACCTGACCAAGGTGTGGTCGCATAAGGACTACCCGCTGATCGAGGACGGCAAGTGGACGCTGAACCGTAACCCAGGCAACTACTTCGTCGACATCGAGCAGGCGGCGTTCGAGCCGTCGAATGTCGTACCAGGTATCGGCTTCTCACCGGACAAGATGCTGCTCGGCCGAGTCTTCGCTTACGCGGACGCGCACCGCTACCGTATAGGCACCAACTACGCGCAGCTGCCGCCGAACCAGGCCAGGGCCACGGAAGTGAACTCCTACTCCAAGGAGGGCGCCATGCGGTACCACTACAACGACGTGAGTATGCCGGTGTACGCGCCGAATTCGTTCGGCGGTCCGCATGCCGACCCGGAGCGGGCACCCGACGGTGGCATCTGGGAGTTCGACCCGACCATGGTGCGGGCCGCCTACATTCAGCACGCCGAGGACGGTGACTTCACCCAGGCGGGCACCATGGTGCGCGAGGTGCTCGACGATGCGCAGCGCGAGCGTTTGGTGAGCAATATCGTCGGCCATGTACTCGGCGGCGTGCGGGAGCCGGTGCTCAGTCGGGTCTTCGAATACTGGAAGAATGTGGACGCCGACCTCGGCAAGCGGGTGGAGGAAGGCGTACGCGCCGGGCGTGACAGTGGCTAGAACTCGTCGCGGGACCGACTGCGGACTGTAGGAAGACAGGTGTATGCCGCATGGGCGCGCGCCTGCCTTCGCCGTAGTAGAAGCACCCTTCGTTTGTCAGGTGGACGCACGACTGTCAGAGTGTGGGGGTGTTTCAACGAACGGGTAGCTATCGGGTGATTTTGGCTGCGGCACTGTCCCTGCCGATCCTCGTAGGATGTGGTACGGGGACTGATTCGGCGCAATCGGAGTCGTTAACCTCGAGTGTGCGGGCGAAATCCGACGCGAGTGCGCGGCTGAAGGATTTGGAGAGTCGGTACGATGCCCAGATCGGGCTGTTCGCAGTGGATACCGGCACAGGAATGAAGGTGACCAACCGTGCCGACGAGCGTTTCCCGCTGCTGTCCACGTTCAAAACGCTTGCCGTCGCGGCACTGTTGCAGGCGCATCCGCTCGACACCGGATATTTCGACAAGGTCGTCCGGTTCACCGAGGCGGATCTGGTCGATTACTCACCCGTAACCAGTACCAAGGTGGCCGAGGGGATGACCGTCGCTCAACTGGCTGAGGCCGCGATCACCCGAAGCGACAACACCGCGGGCAACCTGCTGTTGCGCGAACTCGGCGGCCCGGAGCGTCTCACCGCGTTCCTGCGTGCTATCGGAGACCGGACGAGCAGACTGGACCGCTGGGAAGTCGATCTCAACACCGCGATTCCTGGCGATGAGCGCGATACCACTACTCCAGCTGCACTGGCTACGGACTATCGAGCCGTGCTGGTCGGCAACGTGCTCGGTGCGCGCGAACGCGATCAGTTGAACAGCTGGCTGAAAGCCAACACCACGGGGGACAAACGCATCCGTGCCGGACTACCCGCGGGCTGGATCACCGGCGACAGGACCGGCACCGGAGCCTACGGCACCGCCAATGACGTTGCGATCACGTGGCCGAAGAACGGCGGCGCGCCGATCGTGATCGCGATCCAGACCCGCAAGTCGGCGGCGGACGCCAAGGCGAACAACGACCTGCTGGCCGAGGTGACGAAGGTGGCTGTCGACAGTCTGAGATGACTTCGGTCGGGCCGATTCCGCCGATATGATCCGAGGGAAGTCGCTCGCGGAGAATCCCCGACTGGTGCGGTATTTTCGTGTGGAGAAATCACGATGGACGTCGTAGACCTGGTCGGAGTCAGCGGCCAGGTCTCGTTCGCTTACAGCAGACCCCACCAGTAGAACAGGCTGGCCAGTATCCAGACCACTACGGTATCCATCATCGCTCCCAACTCCTGATGCGCTTGTCTCCATCATCCCGCGATCTATGTCCGAGTGGAGAAACTCGTCACATCATCGCTTGGTAGTGCTCCCTTCCGGTTCTCGGCTTTCTCGTTTTCCAGGGCTGTCGATATCGAAGGCTTCTCACGGTGTGCGGTGCGGGAAAGGGTGGTCGGGAGGTTTCGCGGCAGATGATCTAGAACTTGTTCTAGACGAATATTGAATAATGTCTTACCTTTGATACGTGACCAGCATTACGTATCGCGACCCTCCGATATTCGAACTCCGTTCCGGCTCCTCCTGGACATCCCCCTGGGAGATGTATGCCGCGCTGCGTGCGCAGGACCCGGTGCATCATGTTGTGCCTGCCGGGCAGCCCGAGCGTGATTACTGGGTACTCACTCGACATGAGCACGTATTCGCGGCAGCACGCGATAGTGAGACGTACTCTTCGCGCGCCGGGCTGACTGTGGAATACGGTGAGCTCGACGAGATCGGCCTGACCGACAATCCGCCGTTGGTGATGCAGGATCCTCCGCGGCACAGCGATTTTCGCAAGCTGGTTGCTCGTGGATTCACCCCTCGCCAGGTCGAGGAAGTCGAGCCGGCAGTCCGTCGGTTCGTCCGCGACCGGCTCGACGATATCGCCGCCAGAGGCGGCGGCGATATCGTCGAGCAGCTATTCAAGCCGTTGCCGAGCATGGTGGTGGCGTACTACCTCGGCGTGCCCGAGCGAGACCGGAAGAAGTTCGATGAGTGGACCGATGCGGTCGTCGCAGGCAGCATCGACCGCTCGAGCCCGAGGGCGCGAGCGGCGTCGGCGGAGATGATGGGTTATTTCGCCGAGCTGATCAAGCGTCGGCGTGCCGATCCCGGCGACGACACCGTGTCCCTGCTGGTGCAGGCGGGGATGGCTGCCGACGATACGGATGTGCGCGGGATGGTGCAGATTCTCGCTTACGCGTGGACCATGGTGGCGGGCGGAAACGACACCACGACAGGCTTGCTCGGCGGCGCGGTGCAGTTGCTTCAGCAGTATCCCGACCAGCGTGCCGCGCTCGTCGCTACCCCCGACCGGATTCGTCTCGCGGTAGAGGAATTCGCTCGGCTGACCTCGCCGGTGCAGGGATTGGCGCGGACGACGACGCACGATATCGAGCTGGCCGGGAAGACGATCCCCGCAGGCCGCAAAGTGCTATTGGTATACGGGTCGGCCAACCGGGACGAGCAGGTTTTCGGCGCCCATGCCGCCGTTCTCGATGTCGACCGGAACCCACAGCGCATCCTCACATTCGGGCACGGTCCACACCATTGCCTCGGCGCGGCTGCGGCGCGGATGCAGGCCCGGGTCGCGCTAGAGGAATTGCTGGAGCGTTTCCCCGGATATGTGGTCGATATCGATGCGGTCGAGTATGCCGAGGGTCCCTACGTGCGGAGGCCGACCACTGTGCCGTTCCGGTGCACCGCATGACCGGTGACTGGCTGGCGCGGGGCCGCGCCGAACTGGCCGCTGAACGTATTCTGGATGCGGTCCGCGAGCTGTTCATCGATAAAGGGGTCGTGGGCGTCGGAATGGCCGAAGTCGCGGATGCCGCAGGCTGTTCCAGGGCCACTCTGTACCGCTACTTCGAGAATCGGCAAGCGCTCTATGTGGCCTTCGCGGGACGGGAGGCGCGTCAGCTGGCCGAGCGGGTATGGCGTGCTCGGACAGTCCAAGCGCATGCGGCGCCGCAGGAGCAGTTGCTCGATATGCTGACCGAGCTGCTCACTCAGGTGCGCAAGACACCGCACCTGTCCGTATGGTTCGAGCCGTCCAATGCCGGAATTGTTGCCCAGCTGGCTGATTCGCCAGGGGTAGTCGATGCGTTGGCTGCGAATTTTGTCGCCGGATTCCGTCCCGAGTTGTCTACCTCCGCGGCCGGGCAAGTGGGACAGTGGGTGGTGCGCGCCATGGTGTCGCTGCTGACATTGCCGGGCTCGAGTGAGGATGAGGAACGTGCGATGCTCCGAAACTTCGTGCTGCCGTTTCTGTTCGACGACCGGATAGTGATCGATTGATGCACGTGCTGCCAGGATAAGGATTCTCGCTGGACAACGCCAAGCACACATTGCATTTCAAGGGAGCCGGAACCTACACTGCCATCTACGGGACGATCTTCATGGCCAAGATTTCGATCAAACCGGACACTCTCAACGGAACTGTGCCGAAGACCACGATACGAACTTTCACGGCGTTCTGATCTTCATACACACTCACCGCGGGCCTCTTCTCCCGATAACGATCGAGAGAAGAGGCCCGCGGTCAGAAACGCAAGCTCACTAGGAACTCTTGTACACGCAGGGCAACTCGCCTCGGTACGCCAACTCACGCAAGCAGACGTGGCAGAACACAAAATTACGGACAGCGCAAGGGAATCAGCTCCACTGTCATGGAATTGTATGTATCACAATGGAATTGGATGTGTGGAGCACTGGACTGCTACCTACGCTTGATCACGGCGCACTTGGGAACCACCGTGAAAAAATGAACAAAAAAGAATATCGTTGACAATATCTCGCAGAACCATGTTTACTGATCTCCGCCGGGAAGGTGTTGAGGAAACCTCGATCACGGGCGCGAAGCATTACCGCACGGACCTGCTCCTTTCACGTTTTCCGGTCGAAATGCCGAAAGATGATCGACACAGCCGTGGCGGACTTCGTGCGCACCACGAGAACTTACTGCGCGACTGAAGTGTTCAAGAATTGAACAAAGGCAGAAGGATCGGAACATGAAGTGTGGCATCAGCGTTGCTGTCGGCATGATATCTGCGATATCCACCGTTCTCCTGACGGCAATTCCCGCGCAGGCGGGCACCACTCAGATCACCAGCCTCGAAGGCCTGTTCAAGGATCAAATCTGGGACTACGCCGGTGCGAATACCGATGGAGTGACGTTCACCAATTCCGCTGCGGCGCTTACGGGAAGTCCCAAAATCTCTTTGGGTAAACAGTGGTTCGCGGGTACGGCGACCTTGCGGAACACCACCAACCAAGAACAGGCGCTGACCAGCCAGAGCTTCTCCAGGACCATAGCCAACACGACGACGACATCGGTCACGCGCGGGTTCGCAGTCTGGACCAAGGTATCGGCCTCCCTGGATATCAGCAAAGCACTGAAGGTAGGCGCTGAACTGAATACGACCTGGACCTTCAACCAGACACACAGCACCTCGACATCCAAATCGACGACCTACACCGCGCCCGGACAAACCATTAAGGTTCCTCCCCACTCCACGGCCACCGTCACTGTCACCTTGCAGGGGTCAACGGCCAGCGGAAATGTCGACCTGTCCACCGATATCAGTGGCAGTATTCACCCATGGGACAAGCAGTTGTGGAAAAACGCACTCATCCCTTCCTCCGGCTTCCCGATCTATGACACGATCAAGAAGTCACAAGACAGCGGAAAGACCCCTGACTTCAGAAAGGCCCCGCCACTGCGAGAAGGATTCTCGCTGGACAACGCCAAGAAGACGCTGCACTTCAAGGGCGCCGGAACTTACACTGCCACCTACGGGACGACCTTCATGGTCAAGGTTTCGATCAAACCAGATGCTCCCAGCGCACCTGCGCCGAAGACCTTGACGCGAACCTTCAAGGCATTCTGACCTGCGCACATATTGGCCGCGGGCCCTCACTCGATAGTTATCGGGGAGAGGGTCCGCGGTCATGCACCAGGAGCTGGTGTACGCCGGGCAACTCGCCTCAGCACGCTATTTCAGGAAGAAAGTCACGATAGAGCCCGAAATTGCAGGCCGCACAAGGAAATTTGCTCCACCGTCATGGAGTCATTACAACGGATCGATTGCGCCAATCCAGCGGCCGAGTATCAGGTGACTGAATTGTATGAGCCCGACGACGGCGTGTGCCCGTCTGGCACCTCCCTAATGATTACCTGCGATTCCAGCGTGACCAATGGGTGGACTGTCTGTTTGCGCCGTCGTTGACTGGATCTGCTCCGGCCACGCCGCATGACTATCATCGCAGCCACAGCCGTTCTCGCTAATCTGTGGCCAGCGACATCGCCGTGAACGCGCGGGTGACCCGTTCGAGCACCACATCCAGAGATTCACCGATGTGAGTGTGCAGTAGCCGGTAGGCGAGAGGGAGATCATCCGCCAACACAGCGCCGAGAATGCCGAGGTGCTCGGCGATGGTGGTCTCTATCCTGTTGTTGACTATGAAGTCGTACATCCGCACATGCCGGATACGGGAATTCACCGCGCACAGGGCGCGCACCATCTCGGTATTGCCCGCCGCGGTGAGCAGCCTGACGTGGAATTCCTCGTCGCGCACTACGAAACCTGGCTCTTGCTCGGGGGGATCGGCGCGCAGTTCCAGCCAAGCGGCCTGTTCGGCTTCTAGTGATCGCCGGTCGTGAGTGACGGTTGGGTTGGTCATGACGCGCTGTAAACCACCAAGCTCCAAGGTGTTCCGTAGCTCATACAGATCGCGGATCAGCGGGATACTCGGACGCACCGGGCTGAAGCCGTACTCTTCCCGACGTAGCAGACCGTCCGAACACAGGACGGTCAGTGCTTCGCGGATCGGCGTGCGCGAGATACCGAATCGTGTCGAGAGCTTCGGCTCGGTCAATCGTTCACCGAACGTGATGTCCCCGTTCATAAGTTCACTGCGTAGCGTCGAATACACCATATCCCGCAGAGGTTTCCCCACCGCTCCCGTTGGCGCGTCCATCGGTGCCGACATGCCCGTATACGCTATTGCCCCTGCATGTCCAGAGGGTGTCCATACGTTATCGCTATGTTAGCGTCTGCTCACCGCTCTGGTCGGGGCGAGGCGCTTCGGCCGGGCTGGATATTCGCGGGAGTGAAAGGTAATCCGACGCCATTCGGCAGGGCTGTCGGGCCGGTTGTCCACAGAGCTCACCAAGGAGATGGCATGAAGCGAAGCACGAAGTTCGCCGGAGCGCTCGTCGCTGCGGCCATGGCGCCGATCATCGCGGTTGGCAACGCCGAGGCGGATACGGGCACGGTCTACTTTTCGGTAGGCAGCACGGATTGTGCGATTTTCCAGGATGGTTCGCTCGGATGCGATTTCGCTCAGCCCGTACAGTTGAGCTATTACCTCGGTGCTGTCTACATACCGATGCCGATGTCAGTGAACGAGGTGGTGATCGACCAGCCATGGTTGCCGGCACACCCCACATACAACCCTGTGCTACGGCATACGCTGGCCGGCGGAAATCCCAGCATTCACTCCGTGAAGACCGGCTCGGGCCAGTGGGGTCCGGTCATCGAGCACGCGGGTGCGTCGTGTCAGGTGGGCTACCTCGGTAGTTTCACCTGCCAGGCAATGGGGCAGGGATTCGCCTCTTACGGTTCCACTATCGTCGCGTAGCCGCTGGTCGTGCTGGTCGGTGTCGCGCCGGATATGGCGGCGCCGACCGGCGGACAAGAGATCGCGGGAGCGAATCTCGTCGGCTCTACTCGGTGCTGTTGATGCGAATGGACTGTGCGGTGACAGTGCTCGCAGCTTCTCCGGCCAGATAAGCGATCACCGCGGTCGGTTCGGTAGGCCGGGTCGCGCTTAGTGTGGCGGCGAGTTCGGCGTTCCCGGTAGTACCGCCGCCATGACTGACCGTATTGACGGTGATTCGCCGTGGTGCGAAATCGGGCGCCACTGCCTGGCCGAGCTGTTCGACCGCACCGCGGGTGGCGGCGTAGATCGCACCTCCCGGCTCGGCGGCGTCACAGAAAGTGATGATCCGGCCTGCACCCGCCAAGTGCCGCCAGGCCAGTTGCATGCCGTGGAATACCCCCTTGACCGTCATCGCGAAGCCCAGGTCGAACGTGTTCGGGGTGATTCGGGCGAACGGCTCGGTTTCGGGGACTATGGCAGTGTTGATCAGAAGGTCCCAACCGCCGCATTCCGCGAGCAGTACCTGCACCAGCTGCTCGTATTCGGTGAGATCAGCGATATCCGCCGCTAGCCCGAGCGCGGTACCGCCCTCGGCTTCGATTTCCTTGATCACGTCCGCGGCGGGTTCTGGGAAGTGCGGATGCTGTACGACAACCTGAGCTCCATGTTTAGCAAGACTTTTCGCGATCGACTTGCCTATTCCGGTATAGGCCGCTGTGACCAGCGCGGACTTTCCGGACAGTGTCTTATCTGCGTGGACGCTGCTTACGAGTCTGTTCATCTGCCGCTCTTTCGTCGATTGCGGAGGTATGGCTCAGGGTGGTTTTCGGTTACGACCGCGCCGCTGATCTGGAGCCGAGCTCGCGGACTCGCCAAGTGAGGGTGCGGATGTGCTCGGCGAACGCTTGATCGGTCTCGGCGTAGGCGACAGCGGCCTTGCGTAGTGTGTTCTGAACAGTTTTGGTCTCATGGGCCAGCTCCACCACCCGCTGCCGGATCGACTCGTCACCGCTGCCCTTCTTCAGGTCGCCTTGTGCGACCTCATCGGCGAGTTGTCGCCACGCGTCCATTTCCGACATGAGCCGTCACCTTCCCCCTAGCTACATCTACTTTTCTCTACATCTACTTTTCGGTCGGCAGGTTCTCTAGCAGCACTTCGGCGATCCGCATCACCTCAGCGCACGAGTCACCGATCGTGTCTGCGCTGAGCTTCGGGTCGAGGTCGAATCGAATGGGGCCGCTGATCGCATCGAAGACCAGGGTGCACCCTTGTGGGATGTTCAGCGGGTCGAGCATGACGGCACTGCGCCCGCCTACGGTCACCGGACGAGGATTGCGGAGGTTGTCGGTGTTGTGCACGATCTCGTCGAATGTGCGGGCGTTCGTCGAGTACACCTCCACCCCGTACCAGCTGTCGCTGTCCCAAGCGCAGATATCCCAGCCGGGGAATTTCGCGCCGTACTGGCTTGTATCACCAGCTTTCTCGGCCGGGTTGAGTCCGGTCGCCGCGATATCGGCGTCAGGTATGGAGCAGGGATTCCAGGTGGTGTTGAAGGGGGGTGTCGAGGAGGCCGGCGCGGCGCTGGCGACCGTGGTCGAGGGATCGGCGGCGGTGTGCGATCCCTCGATGAAGCACCCAGCCACTCCGGTCACTGTGCCGACAGCGAGCAGCGTGGCCAGGAATCGCGTGGCCGTCCGCACCCTGGTGCGTCGCCTATGCTTCCGCCCCATATCTCCTGTCCCGGTTGTCGGCGTGCCGGGGCGCTTGTTCGGCGGTCCCCCCCACATGGCTGGACTATATACCAGCTCGGTCTCTGCCGTTGGAGCGCGGAAAGATCTCGGCAGATCGGATGGGAGTTCTCCTGCCCCGGTTCCCGCGCACCGGGGCAGTCTTCGCCGTATCAGGCCGGGACGGCGTCCAGACTCACGGTGGCAGCGATAGCATCGGCCAGTTCCGCTCCCTTGATCTCGAAATGTCGGGAGAAATATGCCTGATGCTCGCCATGCTCGTGGAAATGATGCGGAGTGAGGACTGCCGAGAACACGGGGACATCAGTGTCGAGCTGCACTCGCATGAGCGCGTCCACTACGGTCGCTGCCACGAAATCGTGCCGATAGATACCGCCGTCGATGACCAGTGCACAGCCGGCGAGGGCCGCGTACCGGCCGCTGGAGGCCAAGCGTTTGATACGCAAAGGTATTTCGAAGGCACCAGGAACTTCGATCACCTCGACATCGGTGAATCCGTGTTCGGCGAGTCCGGAACGACAGGCTGCTACCGCCTGGTCAACGATACTTGCGTGCCAGCGCGCGGCGACAACAGCGATACGGTTCGAAGTGGGTGACATAAAGATTCCTCCTGTTCGCTATGCCACCCAGAATGCCACTCAGGGCAAATCGGCGCGAACGAGGAGCACTCGCATGTGAGCGCTCCTGCGTGACATTCTCTTCCATCCGGATCTATCCGGATGTCATCACTATGGTGGGGAATTCTCCTACCCCGAGAATGTGTGCGAGGCGCACTGTACCAGGGTCGCCGAATTGAGTGCAATATTCGCACATATTGAACATTTATGTTCTTGATCATGCGCGGCAGGAAAAGCTGCCGATACCCGAAATCGACCTCTCACGTACTAGCCGATGGAATCGGTCGAATGAAAACGGTGGATTGTGTCGAACCGTGCTCGACTATTCCTGCGCATTGTTATGGCTGGGCAGAGACCGGGGAACCTATGAAGAGCACAACAGCCACCCCCGCAATGACAGCGATGGCAAACAGGGTTGCCACAACCAAGATCATCCATCCGAGTACATCAGTGATTGTGATCACTACGTGCAGCCATCGCCGAGATCTGCTATCTCGCTGTGTGCCCGCCTCGAACCGCCCCTGTTCGGAAGTCACTTACGCCATTGTGGCAGGAGGAGGCGGGTCGGGATGTCGTTTCGGGAAGCGACCGGTACTAGATGGGACTGGACCGGTATAGGAGATGGACCCCGGTCAACTGTAACCGGGGTCCATCTTCGTGTCTCAACCACACGAGTCGGGGTGGCGGGATTTGAACCCACGACCTCTTCGTCCCGAACGAAGCGCGCTACCAAGCTGCGCCACACCCCGTGAAGTGGACCTGCTGTAGCTTACAGCACGGTGGCGTGAGTCGTTAAACCAGCAGGTCGATCCACTTTCGAATCCACGGCCAATCGCCGGTGTGACCCATGTCCGGGTAGAAGCCCTTAGCGTGCGGCGGCTGTCGAGGCGGATACATCCCGGCCAGTGTCGGCTCCCGGTCGTTTCGGCGGCGCGGCGACCAGCGTCAACAGCGTTGCCTCCGGGCGGCAGCAGAAGCGGTACGGTGCCCACGGAGAGGTGCCGATACCCGCGGAGACGTGCAGCTGAGTATGTTCGCCCCAGCTCGACGGCCCCTTTACCCGGGACCGGTCGATACCGCAGTTGGTGACGAGCGCGCCGTAACCGGGCAGGCACAGCTGACCACCGTGGGTGTGTCCAGCCAGCACCAGGTCATAACCATCATTCGCGAAGCGGTCGAGCACCCGTGGCTCGGGTGAATGAGTGAGTCCGATCCGCAGATCGGCCATCGGATTCGGGGTGCCTGCGATGGTGTCGTAGCGATCCCGCTGCAGGTGTGGGTCATCGACACCGGCGGTGGCGATTCGGATGCCCGCCACTTCGAGGTCGCGGCGGACATGGGTCAGATCGAGCCAACCGCGTTCGTTGAACGCCGCGCGCAGGTCTTTCCACGGCAGCGGCGGACCATAGTTGTGGCGGTGATCTTTTTTGAAGTACTTCAGCGGGTTCTTCACTACCGGCGCGAAGTAGTCGTTGCTGCCGAAAACGAAAAGTCCCGGACGGGAAAGCAATCCGCTGAGGGCTTGGACTACCGCGGGCACCGACTTCTGGTGCGCCAAATTGTCGCCGGTGTTGACCACCAGATCCGGCTCCAGCCGGTCGAGCTCGCGCAGCCACTGCTGTTTGAGTTTCTGACCGGGCATCATATGCAGATCACTGAGATGGAGTACCCGCAGCGACGACGACCCTGGCGCCAGCACCGGCATAGTCGTCTCCCGTAGAACGAAGGCGTTGCGCTCGACCAGCGAGGCGTAGCCGATTCCGGCCACAGCGGCTCCAGCAGCGCTCAGCGCGGTCGTGCGGACAACAGAAGTCGAGATTACGGGCATTTGCCCAGCATAGGCGACCTCACGTATGAGCGCTGAGTGTGGATGGGCGTAAGCGCGCGTTCCCGCGCGGGAAAGCAGGACAGCGCGGTAAATGAAGTAGGACCGGCGCGCTGGACCGGCTACCGTGAGCGGCATGTCGGAACTCAAATCGCAGCTACGGGCGGACCTGACCGCCGCGATGAAAGCCAAGGACACGCTGCGCCTCGCCACGCTGCGAATGCTGCTGTCCGCGATCCAGACCGCCGAGGTCGCCGGCACGGAGGCACAAGAACTCACCGATGCCGAGGTTGTCGCTGTGCTGCAGCGCGAGTCGAAGAAGCGCAACGAATCGGCTGAGGTCTACACGCAGGCCGGACGCGGTGAACTGGCGGCGAACGAGCACGCCGAGGCCCGCATCATCGATGAGTATCTGCCGACCCAGCTGACCGACGCCGAGGTCGCCGATCTCGCCGACACCGCCATCGCGCAGGTCGCCGAGGAGATCGGCGAACGGCCAGGGATGCGCCAGATGGGTCGGGTCATGAAGATCGCGACCGGGCTCGCAGCGGGTAAGGCCGACGGCTCGCGTATCTCGGCCGCGGTGAAGGCGCGACTGTAGTGTCGAAATCCGAAAGGGGTCGCACACCCCTCCGGTGCGCGTCCCTTTTCGTTTGCTCAGCGTGGGATCGGGATCGGAATCGGTGGTAGCCGCGGGGGTAGTGGCAGCCCTGGTGGTGGTGCGGATGGCGGGGCAGGCGTCGGCGTGGGGCGCACGGTGCCGTCGCTGATGTAGAGCGTGATCACCGAACCAGGGATCGCCGAGCCGTTCGGCGCGGTTCCCATCACTGCCCCTTTGGGCTCCGGTCCGGGGCCGGTGATCGTAGTCACTTTGAAGCCCGCGGTGCGTAGGGTAGACGCGGCCGCGGCCCGAGACTTACCGGTGACATCGGGTACCTGGGCGTTGTCCGCGCCGCGCACATACTTGTCGTCCAGTGGCGGCAGCGCGGGCGGCGGGAACAATCCGATCACAGGTTTGACGGCGCTGAACCAGGTACGCGCTGGTTCATTGCCGCCGAACAGGTTGCCGTCGCCGCAGTTACGCAGGGGGAACGAGCAGATCTCACCAGGCGTCGGGCTGTCGCCGTAGACGTAGACGGCAGCGGCCAGTGAGTTGGTGAACCCGAGGAAGGCCGAGGAGCGGTGGCTCTCGGTAGTGCCGGTTTTGCCCGATGTCGGGAACTTCCAGCCCACCGACCGAGCCGCGCCCGCCGCCGTACCCGAGACGTCGTCTTTGCTCATCGCGTTGGCGAGGGTGTTCGCCAGGCCCGGTTCGACCACCTGTTCACACGCTTGGTGGGTCAGCGGCACCTGTTTACCATTGCGGTCGAGGACTTCCTTGATCGGATTCGGCGGGCACCACCGCCCGCCCGAGCTCAGCGTCGCGGCGACATTGGACAGCTCTAGCGGGTTGATCGCAACCGGGCCCAACGTGAACGAGCCGAGATTCTGTTCCTTGATCATGTCGGCCAAGCTCTGGTTGCCGTGCTGGGAGGTGCCTGGTTCGGTGTACGAACGCATGCCGAGCCGGACCGCCATATCGACAGTCGGAGTGACTCCGACGGCTTGGATCAGCTTGACGAACGCGGTGTTCGGCGATGTGGCCAAGGCTTCGGTCACCGACATGGGCGACTTGTATCTGCCTGCGTTCTCGACGCAGTAGGTGGCGGGCGGGCACCCGCGCGCACCGCCGTCACCCATGCCCTTGGCTTCGAACCGGCCGGGTACATCGAGCTTGGCATCGATGCCGAGGCCCTTCTCCATGGCCGCAGCAGTTGTGAAGATCTTGAAGATCGAGCCTGCGCCGTCGCCGACCATCGAGTACGGCTGCGGCTGCACAGTCTCGTGGGCATCCTGATTCAGGCCATAGGTGCGGCTACTGGCCATCGCGAGCACCGGATGTGTGTCTTGACCCGGCGCGATGACGGACATGACTTCCGCGACATTTTTCAGATTCGGGTCGGCCGCGTCGGTTACCGCGCGCTTCACCGAGTCCTGTACGGCCGGGTCGAGGGTCGTTCTGATCACATAGCCGCCCTTGTCGATCTGTTCTCGGCTGATCCCCGCGTTGGCCAGGTACTGCAGGGCATAGTCGCAGAAAAAGCCGCGGTCACCTGCCGCGATGCAGCCGCGAGGCAGGCCGTGGGGCTCTGGAAGCACCCCAAGGGGCTCGGTCTTGGCTTCACGGAACTCGGCAGCTCGGCTGGGGATGTTCTGGATCATGGTGTCCAGCACGGTGTTGCGCCGGAGCAGCACTCCCTTTGGATTGGTGTAGGGGTTCAATTTCGACGAACTCTGCACCATGCCGGCCAGCATCGCTGATTGCGGTACGTTCAGATCGGCCGCGTCGATGCCGAAGTAGGTCTGTGCGGCGTCTTGGATGCCGTAGGAGGAGTTACCGAACGGTACGAGGTTGAGGTATCGGGTGAGTATCTCGTCTTTGGTCAGCTCGCGGTCCAAGGTGAGGGCCATCCGGATTTCTCGGATCTTGCGTGCCGGGGTGGCCTCGACGGCGGCGCGGCGTTCTGCGTCGGTCTTGGCGACCACGAGCAGCTGGAAGTTCTTCACATACTGTTGTTCGATGGTCGACGCGCCTTGCTGGACCTCGCCGCTGGTGGTGTTGGTCAGGAATGCGCGCAGCGTGCCCTGCCAGTCGACACCATCGTGCTCGGCGAAGCGCCGGTCCTCGATGGACACTATGGCCAGCTTCATGTCGTTGGAGATCCGGTCGCTGGGGACTTCGAAGCGGCGTTGCTCATACAGCCAGGCGATCGGGTTGCCTGCCGAGTCGACCATGGTCGAGACCGCGGGGGCGACTCCATCCAGCAGCTCCGCGGAGACGTTGTCGACCGCGTCGGCGGCGCGGTTGGAGGCGAACCCGAAGCCGCCGGCGAGCGGGAACAGCAATCCGGCGACGAGCACGGCGGCAAGCACGCAGCTGACGGCCAGACGTGCGAGCGAATGTGTGATCGGCACTGATCAAGACTACGGGGTGGTTTCCGGGCTTTCTTGGCGGCATTTGCCCGAAGCCAGGAACCGGTAGTGAGGGAGCCTGGCGTGTCGCGCAATCGTGCCCGGCGTGTCGGACACGATTGCGTGCGTAATCCGCCTGACCGCCGCGCGTATACCTGATACCGCAGGGACGGTCGTACCAGAAAATCTCGGGATGGTCTTGCGCAAGCGCCATACCTTTACCTAGATTGAGAACCCAGTGTGATAGAGCTAACACTCAAAGTGGAATGTGGTGCACTTCGCAGCAGGGTACCGGTGCTGCGAAGTGGCAACGCGATTCTGGAGCGCCGTTGATCGGTGTTCGGACTGCAAAGGGGCACACCAAATGCACATGACAACCCCCATCGCTCGATTGGACGTGGAGCAGGCCGAAGCAAGGATCGCCTGGGTAGCCCAGGCTCGATGCAAGGAAGTGGATCCCGATCAGTTGTTCGTCCGTGGTGCGGCGCAGCGCAAAGCGGCGACGATTTGCAGGCACTGCCCGGTGTTGATGCAGTGTGGTGCTGACGCTCTCGATAACCGTGTCGAGTTCGGCGTATGGGGCGGGATGACGGAGCGACAGCGTCGCGCCCTGCTGAAGCAGCATCCAGAAGTGACCTCGTGGGCTGATTTCTTCCAGGCCCAGCGTCAGCATCAGGTGGCGATGTAGTCCAGGTACGCAGTGAAACAGAGCCCGCGTAAGCGGGCTCGGTTTCGTTTCAGGGTGGTGTCCGCTCGAGGATGTTCGAGCTATAGCGGAGGTATCTGATCATCCGGCGGTGGCTCGCTCTGTGTGGATGAGCTGATCGCCGACCGCTTGCAGTGCGTCGAGATCGGATACCTCGAAGGGGAGCGCCGTGATCGGGGCGATCGGTACGCGCGGGTGCGCGCCGGTGAAGCGATGCAGCAGATGCTGCTCGCGCTTGTCGGTGGCGACTCGCTGCGCATGCACTCGCAGCACGGCAGCGGTGAGCGGATCGGATTCCGCGAGCCGGTCGGCGGCGGTCAATGCGTGATCGGCCGGCAGCGAGCTGTGTACCGGATGCGTCCGGTTCAAGATCAGTCCGGCCAGCGGCATGCGCTCGGTGGAGAGTCGGTCGACGAAGAAGGAGGCTTCCCGCAGCGCGTCCGGTTCCGGCGCAGCCACGACGAGAAAGTGGGTGCCCGGCTCGGACAGCAACGCGTAGGTCCGGTCGGCCCGCTCTTGGAAGCCGCCGAACAGCGACTCCAAGGACTGTAAGAAGTTCGACGCGTCCTTGAGCATTTGTCCGCCGACGACGGTGGAAACACCGCGCAGTGCGAGGCTCATCGCGCCGGTCACGAACCGGGTCACGCCTCGGCCCGGCGCCATGAGCAGTCGGATCATACGGCCGTTGAGGAAAGCGCCCAGCCGTTTGGGAGCGTCCAGGAAGTCTAGGGCATTTCGGGAGGGCGGGGTGTCTACCACGATCAGATCCCACTCACGGCGCTGAGCCAGCTGCCCCAGCTTCTCCATCGCCATGTATTCCTGCGTGCCCCCGAAGGAAGAAGCGACAGTCTGATAGAAGGGGTTGGCGAAGATCTGTTCCGCTTTCTCCCTGCTGGTGTGCTCGAGCACCATATCGTCGAACGTACGGCGCATATTGAGCATCATCGCGTACAACTCTCCGTTGACCTCTGGTCCCAACGCCACCCGTTGGGGGCTGTTGCCGAGGTCAGCGACACCGAGTGATTGGGCGAGTCTGCGTGCGGGGTCGATGGTGAGGACCACGACCTTGCGTCCCAGCTCGGCGGCGCGCAATGCGATGGCGGCGGCGGTAGTCGTCTTGCCTACGCCGCCGGAGCCGCAACACACCACCACGCGGGCGGAGGGATCGGCGATGATCTGGGAAATCTCCAGCGGTGTGGCCATGGGTTGGTTCGGCGTGCTCATCGGACTCCCTGTGCGCTGAGGCATTCGGCTAGTTCGTATAACCCGCCCAGATCCATCCCGTCCGGAAGTGCGGGCAGATAGAGCCGGGAGATGTCTACTTTGGCCAGTTCCCCGGCGCTGTCCTCCTGAGCCTGCAGCGTGGCCGAATGCTCTGTGGTTTCAGTGAGCAGCCCTTGGAAGTCACTGTCGGACAAAGTGATCCCCGCGGCAGTGAGTCCCGCGCGAATGGCATCGGCATCCAAGTTGCCCTGCGCGGCCCCCGCGCGCAGGGCGGGCGGCAAGTGGCTCGCGGTCGCCCGATTCACGACTACCGTACCGATACGCAGGTCGGCGGCATGAAGTTCGGCGACGGCGTCGGCTGTCTCCTGTACTGGCAGCGCCTCCAGCAGAGTGACAAGGTGGATCATGGTCTGGTCGGAGTGTAGTAGCCGCGAAACGCCTTCGGCCTGTCCGGCGATCGGACCGCTCCTGGCCACCTCGGCCATGGCCTTGGTGACGTCGAGAAAACTGGCGATTCGGCCGGTCGGGGGCGCGTCGACCACGACTTCGTCGTAGATCCGCTTGCCGGACTTGTCTACGCGGACCGCGCATTCCTTGATTTTTCCGGTCAGGATGACATCACGCAGTCCTGGCGCGATGGTGGTGACGAACTCGATGGCGCCCATCCGCCGCATCGCCCGGCCCGCGAAACCCAAGTTATAGAACATGTCGAGGTATTCGAGGAAGGCATGTTCGATATCGAGCGCCAGCGCGACCACCTCGCCGCCGCCGTCAGCAGTGGCGATCCGGGTCTCGGTCGGCGGTAGTGGCGGCAGATCGAACAATTGCGCGATCGACTGCCTGCTTTCCACTTCCACCAACAGCACGCGCCGTCCACCTGCGGCCAGCGCTAGTGCCAGTGCCGCGGCAACTGTCGATTTCCCGGTGCCTCCCTTACCCGAGACATAGTGCAAGCGAGCCTTTTCGGCGCGCTTCGGCCACCCTGTGTCCAGTCCCGGCTCTGCCGAAAACGGTACTGCTGTTGGTAGTCCCACGATCGCGAGCTTATAACCCGATCGGCGATCAAGCCCGAAGACTCCAGCTACTGTCGGCGTGGACAATGAACCCGGCTACGCTCTCGCACATGAGTGATACGACCCTGTGGGAGTACGCGACTGTGCCGTTGCTGACGCACGCGACGAAACAGATTCTCGATCAGTGGGGTGCCGACGGCTGGGAGTTGGTTACTGTGCTGCCCGGCCCAACCGGGGAACAGCACGTCGCCTATCTCAAGCGACCCAAGTAGCGGAACATGGTAACGAAAGAGAAAAAGGAGAGATGACGCGATGATCCAGTGGGAGAAAAACCTCACCGAGCTCGGGCTCGCTCTGCCACCGGTCGCGGCCCCGGTCGCTGCCTATATCCCCGCGGTCCGTACCGGGTCGCTTGTCCATACCTCCGGTCAGTTGCCGTTCGTGGATGGGCAGCTGTCCGCGGTGGGCAAGGTCGGTGCCGAGGTCTCGGTCGAGACGGCCAAGGAGGCTGCCAGGTGGTGCGCGCTGAACGCGCTGGCCGCAGTGCATGATCTGGTTGGATTGGACGCGGTGGTACGTATCGTAAAGGTCGTTGGATTCGTCGCCTCCGCGCCGGGATTCAGCGACCAACCGATGGTCATCAACGGCGCTTCGGAGTTCCTCGGCCAGGTTTTCGGTGATGCGGGCGTGCATGCTCGCTCCGCCATCGGAGTCGCCGAACTGCCCAAGAATACTCCGGTCGAGGTCGAACTGATCGCCGAGGTTCGTTAGGTCGAGCCTTCCGGCAGCTCAACTATTCGAGGTTTGCGATGACGTTGACACACCCCGCCTATGGCCAGCTCAGGCAGGTCACTGAGACAGCGGCGGTAATACTGGCCGGAAATCCTGGTCGGATGACCCTGGATGGAACAAACACCTGGGTCTTGCGTGCGCCAGGACGGTCGGACTGCGTGGTGGTGGACCCAGGGCCTGTGGACAAGTCGCACAGCCGGGCGATCGTGGAAGCGGTGGGCGGCGAGATCGCACTCGTTCTGGTCACTCACCGCCATCACGACCACACCGGTGGCATCGACCGGTTGGCCGAGGCGACCGGTACGGCTGTGCGAGCCAAAGATCCCGCTTTCCTGCGCGGCTCGGCCGTGCCGCTTGCTCACGGTGAAGTGATCGAGGCCGCGGGGCTGCGGATCACCGTGCTCGGTACACCAGGACATACTGCCGACTCGGTGAGTTTCGTTCTCGATGACGCGGTGCTGACCGGCGACACCATTCTCGGCGCGGGCACCACAGTGCTGGATGCTGAGGACGGCACGCTCGCCGACTACCTGTCGTCGCTGGACCGGTTGGTCGACGCGGGGAAGGGCAAGGCGCTGCTCCCCGCGCACGGACCGGACCATCCGGATCTGGAGCCCGTCGCGCGCTATTACATCGCGCACCGGCACGAGCGACTCGACCAGGTGCGGGATGCGTTGCGGGTGCTCGGCCCCGATCCTGGTGCGATGGCGGTGGTGCGGAGGGTATACGCCGACGTGGACAAGCGCCTGTGGCCGGCCGCGCGCAGTTCGGTACAGGCGCAGTTGGACTATCTACGCGCGTATGGCTAGCCGGGCTCAGCGGGGCCGAACCCGGCGTGCCGTACGGACACCCGAGTGGGCGTTACCTAGCGCGGCGGGCGAGCCGCTCGGAGTCGGAAATGAGCACGCTCTTGCCCTCCAGCCGCAGCCAGCCGCGATGCGCGAAGTCGGCGAGCGCCTTGTTCACAGTCTCTCGGGATGCGCCGACCAATTGAGCGATCTCCTCTTGAGTCAGATCGTGGGTGACTCGCAGCGCCCCCGCCTCCTGCGTGCCGAACCGTTGTGCCAATTGCAGTAAGGCTTTGGCTACCCGGCCGGGAACGTCGGTGAAGATCAGGTCGGCCAAATTGTTGTTGGTCCGGCGCAGGCGGCGGGCGAGAACGCGCAGCAGTTGCTCGGCGATCTCGGGTCGTTGATCGATCCACGCTTTCAGGGCTTCGCGGTCCATCGTCACCGCGCGTACTTCGGTGACCGTGGTGGCGGTGGAGGTACGCGGGCCAGGGTCGAAGATCGAAAGCTCGCCGAACATATCGGACGGGCCCATGATGGTCAGTAAGTTCTCCCGGCCATCGGGGGAGCGACGGCCGATCTTCACCTTGCCGGACGTGATGATGTACAGCCTGTCGCCCGGCTCACCCTCATTGAAGATGACATGGCCGCGTGGAAAGTCCACCGGCTGCAGTTGCTTGGCGAGGGCGGCCACCGCAGTGGGCTCGACGCCCTGGAAGATGCCTGCTCTGGCGAGGGCCTCGTCCACGAATGTGCTCCTTATGGGAAATGGCTCTGTACTGGGCCGAAGCGGCTCGGCCAACAGCGCAGTCTACGCGGCGTGATGGCAGCGTAGTGACGGACACCACGTAACGAGTGGATTGTGGCGCAGCGGAAAACCGTACCAGCATTCTCGGTGACGTTCGCGGTTCCCCTTCCTGGCTACGTGTGATCTCGTCGCCGGGCCGTCGTTGTCTCCGTGTCAGCTCGCGCGCGCGACATCCATTTCCGCGTCTTCTTCGGCGCGGGATCGACGCTTACGCATCTTGGCCACAGCTGCGGGCAGGCCGAGCCTGGTCAACTCCTTCACCTCAGCATTGCTTGCTTTGTCCAGATATTGCTGAACCTCTTCGTCGGGTTCCAGAAGCTTGCGGAGCCGATTCTCGACCCGCTCCATGCCCAGTGCGAACAGCATCAACACCACTGGGAAGATCACCACAGCGAGTCCTTGCATGACGAGCAGTAAACACTGTCGAGGTCTCAGATGGAACACGGCAGCCGAACTGGAAGCGCAACGGTGGTCGGCGGTTCCGTATGGTGGACGGGTGCGCGTCTCCTCTCCTATCGCCGTCGAAAACGGGCCTTCGACCGGCGCTGAGCTCGCTGCGGAGCAACAGGACGCAGGCACTGCCCCGAAACGGAGAAATAGGGTGCGACAGGCGGAAACTCGACTCGGACTTGTTCGCAGAGCGCGGCGGATGAACCGGGCGCTTGCGGTCGCGTTCCCCGACGCGCATTGTGAGCTGGATTTCACCACCCCGCTCGAACTGGCGGTAGCGACCATACTTTCCGCGCAGTGCACCGACGAACGCGTGAATCTCACCACTCCCGCATTGTTCGCTCGGTACCAGGACGCCCGCGCCTATGCTGAGGCCAACCGTGTGGAGCTGGAGGAATGCATCCGTTCCACAGGGTTCTATCGCAACAAGGCCACCGCACTGATCGGTCTCGGACAGGCACTGCTCGAACATTACGACGGTGAATTGCCTCACACACTGTCAGAACTGGTCAAATTACCCGGCATCGGACGCAAGACCGCCAACGTCATCCTCGGTAATGCCTTCGGGGTGCCTGGCATCACCGTCGACACTCATTTCGGTCGTCTGGTGCGACGTTGGCAGTGGACCTCGGCGGAAGATCCGGTGAAGGTCGAGCACATTGTCGGCGAGCTGATCGAACGCAAAGAGTGGACGATGCTCTCGCATCGGGTGATCTTCCATGGCAGGCGGGTCTGTCATGCGCGCAAGCCCGCATGCGGAGCGTGCCTTTTGGCTGGCGACTGCCCGTCATTCGGCGTAGGCCCGACCGATCCGAAGGCTGCGGCCGAGCTGGTGAAAGGGCCGGAGCGGGAGCATCTGCTCGAATTGGTGGGCCGGTGAGCTCGAAATCCCCAGATGATCGAGCTGGGCATGTGTGGCGTTGGGCACTTGCCGGTCTGATCGTGATGGTGGCGTTGGCCGCCGCAGTGTGGCCACGGGGGGATGACGGTGAGGTAACAGGACAACGGCCTGCCCGCATCCCCCCCGCTGTGCCCGGCGAACTGCGCGCCGCGGCCGGGCTGGTCGCCTGCCCGAGTGGGCCGGCGCCAGGCAGTGGCCCGCTGGCCGGGGTCATGGTGCGATGCCTGGCGGATGGTAGACCGATAGATGTCGCCGCCATGCTGGCGGGCAAGCCGGCCTTGCTGAACTTATGGGCGTATTGGTGCGCACCGTGTGCCCAGGAGCTGCCTTTTGTGCAGCAATACGCGCGGCGCGCAGGGGACACGATTACCGTGTTGACGGTGCACAGCGACCCCGATGAGGCCAGAGCGTTGGTCAGGCTCACCGGGCTGAATGTTCATCTGCCCGGTGTGCTCGATCCGGACGCGCGAATACGCAGTCTCGTCGGAGCTCCAGCGGTGCTGCCGGTCTCGGTGCTCGTCCGGGCCGATGGCTCTATCGCCGATGTTGTCGTGCGGGCTTTCGGCAGTGTCGACGATATCGCGAACACGGTCGCGGATAGGCTCGGGGTGGCCGTATGAGGAAGCCGATGGACAATTCGGTTATGACGATTTCGGCGCGGGTATGCGCTGGAGCCCGCGGATGCGAGTGTGGGGGTGGCCCGCGATGACCACCGAGGTGCCGCCACAACTTCCCGAGTGGCTGACCAGGGCGGCGGATCCGGCCGCGGATATCATCGGTACTTCGGTGAAGGCGCGTGCGCTGCGTCGAGTCTTCGCCTTGACCTCGACACCGCGGCAAGCCGCGGTGCTCGTGTTGTTCGGTGGCTCACCAACACCGGATCCAGATGCGCCGGGCGGGCTTCCTGCCGATGCGGAGGTGCTGCTCACTCAGCGCGCCACCACCATGCGCCAGCATCGCGGCCAGGTCGCGTTTCCCGGCGGCGCGGTGGACCCAGGCGACAGCGGGCCGATCGATACCGCGTTGCGTGAGGCATGCGAAGAAACCGGTCTCGATCCCGCGGGAGTGGAGCCCTTCGCGGTGTTGCCGAAACTATTCGTGCCACCGTCCCGGTTCGATGTCACTCCGGTACTCGCTTATTGGCGTACGCCCGGCGATGTCCAGGTGGTGAACGAGGGTGAGACCGAACGGGTCGTGCGCGTTCCGCTCGTTCAATTGCTGGATCCGGCGAACCGGTTCTCGGTCCGGAGCCCGATGGGCTATCAAAGTCCGGCGTTCCAAGTAGATGGGATGTTGGTCTGGGGCCTGACCGGCGGCATCCTCGCCGGGATCAGCAAAGTCGCCTGCTGGGACCAGGATTGGGACCGCAGGGACGTTCGTGATCTGGAGGCCGCGCTCGCCGCCGTAGGTATGACTTTATGAGCTCTTCGATCTGGCTCGATATAGCTGTCGTATTGCTAGCGCTATTCGCAGCCTCGTCGGGCTGGCGACAGGGTGCGATAGCCTCGGCGCTGGCTTTTCTCGGGGTGGTGCTCGGTGCGTTCGCGGGCATCCTGATCGCGCCGCACATCCTGGTCCATATCGAGCAGGGCCGCACCAGGGTGCTCACTGGCGTGCTGCTCATCGTGATGCTAGTGATCATCGGTGAGATCGCGGGCATAGTACTCGGACGCGCCGCACGCAGCGGTATGCGCCATCCGTTCGCCCGGAGTATGGACAGTGTGGTCGGCGCCGGGCTGCAGGCGGCCGCCGTACTGGCTATCGCATGGTTGCTGGCCCTGCCGCTGGCCACTTCGTCGCAGCCGGCTATCGCGACCGCGATCAATGGTTCGCGAGTGCTCGCCGATGTCAACGACGTCGCACCGAATTGGCTGCGTCGCTTACCCAACGAATTCTCCCAGCTGCTCAACACCTCGGGCCTGCCCGATGTGATCGGGCCGTTCGGCCGCGCGCCGATCGCCGCTGTCGAGCCGCCCGATCCGAGCGTGCTCGCCAGTCCGGTCGCCGCGTCATTGCAGCAGAGCGTACTGCGAATCCGTGGCGTCGCGCCGAGTTGCCAGCGGGCGCTGGAGGGCTCGGGTTTCGTGGTCGCGCCGGAGCGTGTGATGACCAACGCTCATGTCGTCGCGGGCACAAGCAGTGTCGATGTGGATACTGCGGTTGGCCCGCTGCGTGCCAGGGTCGTGTTGTTCGATCCGGCTACCGACATTGCCATACTGGCGGTACCCGGACTCACCGCTCCGGTCGTGCCGCGGACATCGGTTCCCGCGCGTTCGGGGGAGAGCGCGATCGTGCTCGGCTACCCCGGTGGGGGTCGATATACGGCGAGCGCGGCTCGGATACGTGAGACCTTGAATCTGACCGGACCGAATATCTATCGCGATGGCACGGTAGAGCGTGAGGTGTACACGGTACGCGGGCTGGTCAGGGCAGGGAATTCTGGCGGGCCACTTGTGGACCCCCAAGGACGAGTGCTGGGAGTCGTCTTCGGTGCCGCCGTCACCGACAACGACACCGGCTATGTGCTCACTCTCGATGAAGTCAGCACCCAGCTGAACGCCGCGTCCCGCTCCGCTGCGCCGGTCGCCACCGGCGCATGTGCGCTCAGCTGAACAACGATTCCGACTTGTCGGTTTCACCGCGATAGTGGGGTGATCGCATGTTAGGCGAACGCTCAGCTAAGGAATTTCGCGAGTTCGGCTGTGACCGTGTCCGGGTTCTCTTGATGGGCATAATGCGCTACATCGGCGACCGTGACTAACTGGCGATGCGGTGACCACTGCTTTCCTCGATGAAGTGTGCGTCGCAGCATGTAGGTGTCCAGCTCGCCGTGTAACGCCAGGACCGGGATCTCGATGGGTTCGCGCATGATCGCCATGAACCTGCGACCGTCTGGACGCCATTGACTGCGAAAAGCCCAGCGTTGGTATTCCAGCCCGCAGTGCGCGGCGCCGGGGATCTGGATGGCCGAGCGCATACGCTGGGCAGTATCGAGGAATTCGATGGTGCTCGACCAGCTGGGGTTCACGCGCTGTCGCAGCAGCCGCTCTACCTCCCGGCCATCGGAGGCTGTGAGCAGGTGTTCGCCATAGCGGGGCGGCTGATAGCGCAGGAAGTTCGGTAGCCAGGTTGCGCGTTGGTGGCGGTCGTGCAGCACGGCGCTCTTCAGTGCGGCTGGATGCGGCGAGCTGACCAGTGCGATCGAACGGATCAGCCGAGGGTGCAGCACCGAGGTGGTCCAGCAGACCAGTCCGCCCTCGGCGTGTCCGACCAATGCGGCCTCAGTGCAGCCGAGCGCACGGATCAGCCCGGCGATATCGCCTGCCAGTGTCCAGCCGTCGTAGCCGCGCGGTGGTTTGTCGCTGTCACCATAGCCGCGCAGATCGACAGCCACGGCGCGGTAGCCGAGTTCGGCGAGGCCGGTCAGTTGGTGCCGCCACGACCACCAGAAGTCCGCGAAGCCGTGTAACAGCACGACCAGCGGCGCAGTCGGGGCCGACGCGGCTTCCACGACATGGAAGCGGATGCCGTTGGCGTGCACATCCCGATGCGTCCACGGTCCCCCGTAACGGACGCTGGACGGATCCGGAAGCAGATTCGCCGACACGCCGATGCAGCCTAATGGTCGCGGTGCCGCCTCGCGAACGCGCGTCTAGAAAGCCGACTTTTCCAGTGTCAGCTGATTCCCGTCCGCAGCTGCCCCGCGGGAGTGCGGGAGCACTGTTCTGGCCTGTTTGAGCGAGTCGATCGTCTTCTCCGGCGCACGCAGTTTCTTCACCCGCCGAAGGCCGAGGAACGCCAACGCCCCGGCCATCGCCACCATCAGCAGGAAGACGATCAGGAAGGCTGCCCAGCGGTACAGCCACACGTCGAGTAGTTCGCCGAGGAAGAAGAAAAAGAAGAAGCTGCTGAACAGCAGCACGGTCAGCGCGAGGATGAAGTAGCCGCTGCCCTGCAACCCCTTTTTGATCTCACCGGTGACCTCGGCCTTGGCCAGCTCGACTTCGGCGCGTACCAGAGTCGACATCTGCTCGGCGGCGTCCCGGACCAGGGTGCCGAAGCTGGCGGAGCCGAGCGGATCGGTATCTGTGAGAGGGATAGAGGTCACCGTACGACCGCGCTGCACGTCATTTCCGTTACCGCCGTGGTTGAAACTCACTTGGTCGACCCTTCTCCCTGTCCCGGCACTGCTCGGCCTTGCTCTTCAGGATGTAGCGTGCGGGCGTCTCGCCGCGCCTGGTGGGCACGCCCACGCCGCCACAGTAACGCCGAACCGGCGAGCGAGGCCGTCATTGACGTGACCAACACCGCGGCTTTCGCCAATTCGACGGCGGACCCGTCCCCGATATCTGTGAGGGCGAGTGCCGCCATGAGAAGGCTAACGGTGAAGCTGATCCCGCCGAGCACCGACAGGGCGAACACGTCCCGCCAGTCGAGTTCGCGCGGGCGTGCTGCGATGCCCAACCGGATTGCCACCCAGCTCATCCCGAAGATGCCGAGAGGTTTTCCTATCAGCAGAGCGAGGACGACGGCGAGGGTCATCCGATTGGTGAACAGCGCACCGAAGAATCCGGTGTTCAACCGAACTCCGGAGGCGAACACCGCGAACAGCGGAACGCACAGCCCGGCTGAGATGGGTTGGAATAGATGTTCCAGCCGGGTTGCCGGCGCTTTTTGTTCATCGGGATCTGGACGCACTCTGGTGAGCAGGCCGAGAACGACACCGGCCAAGGTGGGATGGACGCCAGCTTGATGCAGCGCGTACCAGGACACCAGTGCCAGCGGTAGATACAGCACAGGTGTGCTGATCCGTTTGTGCTGCGCCAGCGCCCACACAGCGAAACACCCGAACGCGGTGAGCAGCCACAACAGCGACAACGTCATGGTGAACAGCACCGCGATCAGGGTGATCGCCATCACGTCGTCGACCACCGCGAGGCTGAGCAGGAACACTCGAGCGCCCGCCGGAATCCGCGAGCCGGTCAGTGCGAGTACCGCGAGTGCGAACGCGATATCGGTGGCGACCGGAATGGCCCAGCCGCGTTCCATGCCCGGAATGCCGAGCCCGATGATCCCCGCGATCATTCCGGGGATCACCACCCCGCCGATCGCTGCGATGACCGGCAAAGTGGCACGTTTGCGGTCGGCGAGTTCGCCGACCACGAGCTCGCGTTTGAGTTCCAGTCCGACAACAAAGAAGAACACGGCGAGCAGGCCGTCCCCGACCCAGTGGTCGAGGGGCAACTCCAGATGTAGGGGCCGGATTGTGACGACGGTATGGATCAGGGCGAAGTAGCTTTCGCCCCACGGTGAGTTAACCCATAGCAACGCCACTGCTGCTGCGATCAGAATGAGCGCGCCACCAACGGTTTCGGTGCGGAGATAACGCGATAGTTCTGAGCGCACCTGCGTGATCACGGGAAACCTTTCGGCCAGCAGTCGGCCAAGCGGATGCGGCTCCCGCACCGGAGTGGGTGCTCGGGTACACGACCGCTCGCAGACAGACTTTCCGGCATTCTTCCCGCAATTCTAGCGGGTGTGGCCAGGACGGACACCGATCCTGGCTATATCCCTGTTTCCGGTAGTTCCTTGTTCGTCAGTCCTTACTGGCCCGGATCGCCTCGAAGACGCTGGGATCGACAAGAGTGGAGGTATCGCCGAGTCGCCGTCCTTCGGCGGTGTCGCGAAGGAGGCGGCGCATGATTTTCCCGCTGCGGGTTTTGGGTAGTTCTGGCACCACGTGGATCTCGCGAGGCCGGGCAATCGGGCTGATCTCTCGGGTTACTTGGGTCTTCAGATCGCCGATGAGCGTGCTGCCGGTATCGATGGCTTCGGTGGTGAGGATGACGAAGGCGACGATGCCTTGGCCGGTGGTGGGGTCCTCGGCACCGACAACGGCGGCTTCGGCGACACTGGGGTGTGCGACGAGCGCGGATTCGACTTCGGCAGTGGAGATTCGGTGGCCGGAGACATTCATGACGTCATCGATGCGGCCGAGGACCCACAGGTCGCCGTCGATATCGAGTTTGGCGCCGTCTCCGGCGAAATACCAGCCTTGTTCGGCGAAGCGCTCCCAGTAGGTAGCTTGGTAGCGCTGAGTGTCGCCCCAGATACCGCGCAGCATCGAAGGCCAGGGCTGGTCGAGCACGAGATACCCGTTGGCTTCGGTTTCGCCGTGGGATACGGGCTCGCCCTTCTCGTCGACCACTCGGGCGGAGACGCCAGGGAGCGGGGTCATGGCGGCGCCGGGTTTGGTGGCGGTGACACCGGGGAGAGGGGAGATCATAATGGCTCCGGTCTCGGTTTGCCACCAGGTGTCCACAACGGGGGCGCGGTTGGCGCCGATGACTTCCCGGTACCAGCGCCAGGCTTCGGGATTGATGGGTTCGCCGACCGAGCCGAGCAGCCGGATGCTGGACAGATTGTGCGCGGCCGGGATGTCTCTACCCCATTTCATGAAGGTGCGTACCAGAGTAGGGGCGGTGTAGTAGATGGTGACGCCGTATTTCTCGATGATCTGCCAGTGGCGGTGTTCATCGGGGAAGTTGGGGGTGCCTTCATAGACCACCTGGGTGGTGCGATTGGCGAGCGGACCGTAGACGATATAGCTGTGCCCGGTGATCCAGCCGATATCGGCAGTGCACCAGTAGATGTCTCGGTCGGGTTTGTGGTCGAAGACGGTGTGATGGGTGTAAGAGGTCTGAGTGAGGTAGCCGCCGGTGGTGTGCAGGATTCCCTTGGGCTTTCCGGTGGTGCCGGAGGTATAGAGGATGAACAGGGGGTGTTCGGCCTCGAAAGGCTGGGGATAGTGCTCGGGGGATGCGGGGGTGACGGTCTCGTGCCACCACAGATCGCGGCCATCGGTCCAGGGGACCTCGATATTGGTGCGGCGGACCACGAGCACGTGTTCCACACTGGCCGGGGTGCCGCCGTGAGCGTAGAGGGCCTCGTCGACCGCTTCTTTCAGTGGCGCGGACTTACCGCGTCGCCATTGGCCGTCGGCGGTGATCACCAGCCGGGCCCTGGCATCGTCCACGCGTTGGCGCAAGGCGGTGGGGGAGAAGCCTGCGAAGACCACCGAGTGGGGTAGACCGAGGCGGGCACAGGCGAGCATGGCCACGATCGCTTCGGGGATCATCGGCATATAGATGGCCACCCGGTCGCCTGCGACGAGGCCGAGTTCGGTGAGGTAGTTGGCCGCGCGGGAGACTTCGTCGAGCAGCTCGCGGTAGGTGATGGCGCGGGAGTCGCCTGGCTCGCCTTCCCAGTGAATGGCGACCTGGTCGCCGTGTCCGGCCAGCACGTGCCGGTCGACACAGTTGTAGGCGACGTTGAGCATACCGCCGACGAACCACTGCGCTACCGGGGCCGCGCTCCAGTCCAGTACCCGCTCGAATGGTTGATGCCAGTGCAGTCGTCCGGCTTGCTCGGCCCAGAACGCATCGCGATCGGCCGCCGCCTGGTCGTACAGTTCCGGGCCTGCGTTCGCCGTCGCGACGAATGCCGCGGCCGGTGGATACGAGCCTTTGGGATCGGCGGTGGTTTCAGTCATCTCGTCTCTTCCTTCACGTAGCCTGAGCGCGCGGTTCGACGCAGCCGGGTTCCGACAGTAATCAACTGTGACCTACGTCGCGCCATGCGTCGATAGGCTCGATCGCTTCTGGCTGCGTCATGCCCTGCTCGCCTGCGCTCGTCACCGTGCCGAAACTATCCTCTACTGACTCGACCGCCCAGCATCCTTGTAGTCAATGTTTCTGACGTTGCGCTGCTCCAGCACAAATTTTGTGGTGTTTCAGCAGTATTGCCGGATTGATAAAAATACGACTGAATGGCCGAATGTGAGGACAGTGCTCGCGCCGATAGCTAACCTGCCAACCACACAGGTGGCTGGAACGGCATGCGCTGGTAGCTCCGGAGCGGGTGTCACCCGGCCCTTCCCTTCTGGTACCGGGAGTACGCGTTGGAATTCCATAGAGCGATGGCGTTGACGGTAGCGTCATTACTGGCCACAAGTCTCGGCTTGGCCGCCTGTTCCTCCAGCGACGGCGCCGATTCTGGCATCGTCACCGTGAACGGCGGCGAGCCGCAGAATCCGTTGGTACCGACCAATACCAACGAGAACATGGGCGGACGCGTGGTCGACCGGCTCTTCGCCGGGCTGAAGTACTACGACGCCAGCGGTGAAGCGCACAACGAGATGGCGGAGTCGATCGAGACCACTGATCGGAAGAACTATCGGATCACCATCAAGCCGAACTGGAAGTTCACCGACGGCACCGCTGTGACATCCGAGTCGTTCGTCGACGCGTGGAACTACGGCGCGCTGAGCACCAACGCGCAGCTGCAGAACTATGCGTTCGGACCCATTCTCGGTTTCGACGAAGTGTCTGCGGAAAAGCCGACGGCACAGACGATGTCGGGGCTGAAGGTGATCGATGACCGCACCTTCACCGTCGAGCTGAAGTCGCCATCGATCGACTTCGAGACCGCACTCGGATACGCGCCGTTCTATCCGCTGCCCGAGGTCGCATTCAAGGATATGAAAGCCTTCGGGGAGCACCCGATCGGCAACGGTCCCTACAAGTTCGACAAGTGGGAGCACAATGTCAAGATCGACGTAGTGCCCAACCCGGATTACCAGGGTGGCCGTCCGGCGAAGAACAAGGGCTTGCGATTCGTGATGTACCAGTCCTACGACACCGCTTACGCGGATCTGCTGGCAGGTAACCTCGACGCGCTCGATACCGTGCCCGACAGCGCACTCAGCTCCTATAAGCAGGACCTCGGCGATCGCGCGATCACCAAGCCGACCGCACAGAACCAGCACATCGGCATCCAGCCGAGCACTCCGCATTTCTCCGGCGCGGAAGGGGTGCTGCGGCGCAAGGCGATTTCGATGGCGATCAACCGGGAACAGATCGCCGAGAACATCTTCAAGGGAACCAGGAACCCCGCCCGTGACTTCACCGCGAGCACGCTGCCTGGGTTCGACCCGAACCTGCCTGGGTCGGAGGTTCTGGAGTACAACCCGGACGAGGCCAAGAAGCTGTGGGCGCAGGCCGATGCGATTTCTCCGTGGTCGGGCCGTTACGAGATCGCCTACAACTCCGACGGCGGCCACCAGGCGTGGATCGAGGCTGTCGCGAACAGCGTGAAGAACACTCTCGGCATCGACGCAGTCGGTGCGCCGTACCCGACATTCAAGAATCTCCGCGACGAGATAAGCAGGAACACCATCAACAAGGCATTCCGCTACGGCTGGCAGGGTGACTACCCGACGATGCTGCAGTTCCTCACCTCGCAGTACTACAGCTATTCCGAGACCAATGATGTCGATTACAACAACCCCGAGTTCGACCGGCTCCTCGACGCGGCGCTGGCTGCGCCGACCGAGACGGAGTCTTATGAACTCGTCGCGCAAGCGCAGACCCTGATGCTCAGGGATATGGCCGACATCCCGGTATTCGACTATGTAGCCGCCGCGGGTCGCTCGGAGCATGTGCGGCAGGCCGAGCTGGCCTGGAACGGTCTGTTCGCCTTCGAGAACATCGAGAAGTAGCCGCTCGTCGTCCCGCGTCGCCTGTGCGAGCGGCGCGGGACGACGTCGACCCAGGAGGCAAAATGGCCTGGTATATCTTGCGGCGTCTGCTTCAGATGATCCCCGTCTTCCTCGGAGCGACGTTGCTCGTCTACGCTTTGGTGTTTCTTGTGCCAGGAGACCCGATCCAGGCGCTGGCAGGCGACAAGCCGATGACGCCGGCGGTGGAGGCGCAGCTGCGGGCACGCTATCACCTCGACCAGCCCTTCATTGTGCAGTACCTGAATTACCTGAAAGGTATCGCTACCTTCGACTTCGGGACGGCATTCTCCGGCAGGCCGGTGCGCGACGAACTCGCCCGCGCTTTCCCGATCACGCTTCGACTCGCGGTGCTGGCAGTGCTTGTCGAGGCTGTGTTCGGCATCGTGTTCGGTCTGATCGCGGGACTGCGCAAGGGAAAGTTATTCGATTCGACGATGCTGGTGATCAGCTTGATCGTCATCGCGGTACCGGTTTTCGTGCTCGGCTTCCTCGCGCAGTTCCTGCTCGGAGTGAAATGGGGAATTACGCCGGTGACTGTCTCCGGGAAGGCAACGATCGGCGAACTGCTGGTCCCGGCCTTCGTACTCGGATCGCTCTCGTTCGCCTATGTCTTGCGATTGACCCGCAACTCAGTGGCGGAGAACGTATCCGCCGACTACGTACGTACCGCAACCGCGAAAGGGCTTACTAGGCATCGGGTAGTGACTGTGCACATCCTGCGTAACTCGATGATCCCGGTGATCACTTTTCTCGGCGCCGATCTCGGCGCTTTGATGGGCGGCGCGATCGTCACCGAGGGCATCTTCAATATCCCTGGCGTAGGCGGCACGCTCTACCAGGCGATCACGCGAGGCGAACCGCCGACCGTGGTCTCGTTCGTCACCGTGCTCATCGTTATCTTCCTGATCACAAACCTGGTTGTCGACCTGCTCTATGCCGCACTTGACCCGAGGATTCGCTATGCCTGACCTGACCACGGACAATGGTCCGGAGCGCCGTGGCCAAGAGCATTTCGTCTCGCCGCCCGACGAGGTCGAGGTGTTGGCCACCGACGTGGTGGTGAAGACCGGTGCCCCGACAAGTATTTGGCGCGACGCGTGGCGACAGCTACGCCGCAACCCGATCTTCGTCGTCGCGGCGGTGTTGATCGTTTTCGTGCTGCTGGTGGTGGCCTGGCCGGAACTGTTCACCAGTCAGGACCCGCGTTACTGCAACGGCGATTTCAGCATGGACCCCAGGAGCGCGGGCCACCCGTTCGGTTTCGACAAACAGGGATGTGACATCTACGCCAGGACAGTCTACGGTGCGCGAGCTTCCGTGCTGACCGGGGTCGGTGCCACGGCGCTATTCGTGCTGATCGGCGGCACGCTCGGGGCGTTGGCAGGCTTCTACGGCGGGTTGCTGGACTCGATCGTTTCCCGGGTCGCCGAGATTTTCTATGCGATCCCATTGATGCTGGCCGCGATTGTGATCATGCAGTTGCTGAATTCACGCACGATTTGGACGGTGATCGTCATCCTCGCCGGATTCACCTGGCCGCAGGCGGCCCGTATCGCCCGCAGCGCGGTGATCCAGGCGAAGAGCAGTGACTATGTCATGGCGGCAACAGCATTGGGTTTGTCCCGAATACAGATATTGCTGCGCCACGTGCTGCCGAACGCGGCGGGACCATTGATCGTGGTCACCACATTGTGGCTGGGAGTGTTCATCGTTACCGAGGCGACCTTGTCCTATCTCGGTGTCGGGCTGCCACGTACGGTGGTGTCCTGGGGCTCCGACATCGCCACCGGGCAGAAAGAGATCCGCACCTCGGGAATTCTGTTCTATCCCGCGACCGCGCTGGCGTTGACCGTGCTGAGTTTCATCATGCTCGGCGATGCTGTGCGTGACGCTTTGGACCCGAAGGCGAGGAAGCGATGAACGAGGTCGCACGACCACAGCCGCTGCTAGAGATAACCGATCTCAATGTGTGTTTCACTGCGGAGGGCGAGCAGATGCCCGCAGTCAGGGATGCGAGCCTGACAGTGTATCCGGGCCAGACCGTGGCGATCGTCGGCGAATCCGGCTCGGGAAAGTCGACGACGGCGCACGCCATCATCGATCTGCTGCCAGGAACCGGGCGGGTTACTTCCGGATCGATCGTTTTCGACGGCAAGGATCTCACCGCGGCCTCGAAGCGCGATATCGTCGCCATTCGGGGCAGTGGCATCGGTTTGGTGCCGCAGGACCCGATGTCGAATCTGAATCCCGTGTGGAAGATCGGTTTCCAGATCCGTGAGGCATTGATGGCCAACGGCATCGCGCGGGGCAAGGCGGCCGATGCGCGGGCTGTGGAGCTGCTGGAGGAGGCGGGCATACCAGATGCACGGCGGCGAGCCGACCAGTATCCACATGAGTTCTCCGGCGGAATGCGGCAGCGGGCGCTGATTGCGATCGGACTGGCTTGCCGTCCCGAACTGCTCATCGCCGATGAACCCACCTCGGCGCTGGACGTGACCGTGCAGCGGCAGATCCTCGACCATCTCGACAGACTCACCGCCGAGCTCGGTACCTCGGTTCTGCTGATCACTCATGATCTCGGTCTTGCCGCGGAGCGCGCGGATCACGTGGTGGTGATGTATCGCGGAAGGGTCGTGGAATCCGGTCCCGCGCTGCGGATTCTGCGTAACCCGCAGCATCTGTACACCAAGCGCCTGGTGAGTTCGGCGCCTTCGCTCGCTACGCGACGGCTGTCAACGGCGCGGCAACGAGCTGAGAATGATCAGGTGATGGTGCCAGGCGGTCGGCCTGGGGCGCTTTCGGATGAGGTGATCGTGGCCGATCAGCTGACCAAGAAGTTCCGGATGCGCGGTCGGGTGCCATGGAAATCGACCGAGTTCGCCGCGGTCGACGATGTGTCATTCCGGCTGCGGCGAGGTTCGACTATGGCGATCGTCGGTGAGTCCGGCTCGGGTAAAACAACAGTGGCGCAGATGGTTCTCGGTTTGCTCGCACCCACTTCCGGATCGGTGACTTTCGACGGACAAACAGTGGCGACTCTGGATAGCAAGGGCGCCTTCGCATTCCGTCGTCGGGTGCAGCCGATTTTCCAGGACCCCTACGGTTCCCTCGATCCGATGTACACGATCTATCGCACCATCGAGGAGCCGCTGCGTACGCACCGGATCGGCACCACCGCGCAGCGGGAAGTAACCGTCCGGGAGCTGCTGGACAAAGTCGCACTGCCCTCCAGTGTGATGCGGCGCTATCCCAACGAACTGTCTGGAGGCCAGCGCCAGCGTGTGGCTATCGCGCGTGCGCTCGCACTCCGGCCGGAGGTGGTGGTGTGCGATGAGGCAGTGTCGGCACTCGACGTGTTAGTGCAGGCACAGATCCTGAGGTTGCTCAACGAGCTGCAGGTCGAGCTGGGGCTGACGTACCTGTTCATCACACACGACCTGGCCGTAGTTCAGCAGATTGCCGACGATGTACTGGTCATGCAGCGCGGTAAGGTAGTCGAGGCAGCGACGACGGAGGAGGTGTTCGACGCCCCCCGGCAGGAGTACACCCGGAAATTGCTCGACGCGATACCAGGTCGCGGACTGTTGGCCGGGTAGCGGTGCGGACATGCCGGGTGAGCGGATCAGCCGGCCTCGGCGCAAGTAGCCTCGTATGCCGTGACCGATCCGCTGCAGCCCCTCCTCGACCTGCCCGGTGTCCGGGACGCGGCCGACCGCGCCCGCGCCGCACTCGCCGAGGTGCATCGGCATAAAGCGAACCGCCGTGGATGGCCGACCACGGCGGCCGAGGCCGCAGTACGAGCCGCCCGTTCCTCGGCTGCCATCGACGGTGGTAGTACGGAACTTCCCGTAGACGGCCGTGTAGCTGATCCGATTCTTGCCGGTTCGTTGCGGGTCGGGCAGGCACTGGACGGCGATGCGCTCCGGAACTCGGTCAACACCTGGCAGCGTGCGCCGCTGCAGGCGCTGGCGCGGTTGCACCTGCTCGCCGCCGCGGATCTGGCGCCGGAGCGAGAATTGCTCGGTCGGCCCCGCGGTACGCCCGGTATCGCGGGGAGGCTGGATCTGCTGGCGCAGACGGTGCTCGGCGCGCAAGTGCCAGCGCCGGTGATCGCCGCCGTAGTGCATGGTGAGTTATTGGCGTTGCGACCGTTCGGGACAGCTGATGGCGTAGTCGCGCGGGCAGCTTCGCGTTTGGTCGCGGTGTCCAGTGGGCTGGATCCGCACAGTCTTGGCGTACCAGAGGTGTTCTGGCTACGCAGGCGACAGGCGTATCTGGATGCGGCCATCGGGTTCGGTACCGGAGATCCGGATGCTGTGGGCAGTTGGGTGATCTTCTGTTGCGGGGCGTTCGAGGACGGGGCGCGGGAGGCCACCTCGATCGCCGACTCCGTGACGGGGTAGCGGCGTCTACACACATCAAAGCGGGCGGTGTCGTCTGTCGACATCACCGCCCGCTAGCACGGACTACCCGGTTACCAAGCGTGCTGAGTGGGTTGTGTTCTACGGCCTCGGCGATAATTCGGACATCGAAAGCTCATCCCCGCAACCTGTGCGAGGCTCTCGCTATCGAATACCCGTACTTCGCAGGCCCACAACGCTTCTGCCCTTGTCGCGGCGAGCTCCGCGTGGGTGCCTGGCATCCGTGCTGGGAAAGGAGGTTGGGAGACAGTACCTTCTCTTCCGATCCTGCCTTGGCCTTCCGCCTTCCCGTAGTTACCTTTCTACACTGTGGTAGCACTCACAGCAAGAGGATCGGATGCATCGAAAGTCCAGCGGTTTTGTTAGTAATTTGTCTGGCTTTACTGGTGTTTCGTGGCTTATAGCATGGCTGTTCGCCCTCTGAGGAGGCGGCGAAACCACGGCAAACATAGGCCGGTGCTATCTGGGTGGACGTTCGAATGTCGGGCCTTCAGCGTTGCCTGCGCAGGAGTCGGTAGCTGATCACACCAGCAATCAATACGCTCACCCCGGCTGTGGCCGTCGTGGCCAGTGTGGTGGGGGACAGTGCCTGGAAACGCGCCCGCAGTGACGCGGGATTGGTGAATGTCAGGATGGGCCAGCCGCGGGCGATAGCCGCGCGGCGCAGGTCGCGGTCTGGATTGATCACAGTCGGGTGTCCTACTGCCTCGAGCAGGGGCAGATCGGTGATCGAATCGGAGTAGGCGTAGCAGCGCGACAGGTCGTACTTCTCGATCGCGGCGATCTTTTCGATAGCGTCGACTTTCTTTTCGCCATAGCAGAAGAACTCCACCTCACCGGTGTACCTGCCGTCTGCGACGACCATCCGGGTAGCGGCAGTGTGTGCGGCGCCGAGTGCTCGGGCAATCGGGTCGACGACTTCTTCGCCGGATGCCGAGACGATCACTATGTCGTGGCCCCGGCTCTTGTGGTCGGAAATAAGGTCGGCTGCCTCTGTGTAGATCAATGGGTCGATCAGCTCATGCAATGTCTCGGTGACAATGGCTCTCACTTGTTCGGCCTCCCATCCGACGCACATGGTGGTCATATGGGCGCGTATCCGCTCCATCCGTTCGTGGTCGGCACCCGACAGCAGGAACAGGAGGTGGTCGTAGCCCACTGCCAGGACGGCGCGCCGGTTCAGCAGTCCCTGCGCATAGAAGGGTTTGCTGAAGACGAACGTGCTCGATTCGGCGATCACGGTCTTGTCCAGGTCGAAGAAAGCGGCGACGCGTCCACCCGAGACGGCTGGTTTGTCCACATGGCCAGGATAGGCAGGATATGCACGCGGTGGCCAGGTGAGCGAGCTGTGGTAAGCGACCGATGGGAGGGCGATCGGCGCGATTTACTCTGCGGGCGCAACGGGCTGTGAAGTTCTCCGATGATGGACTTGTGCTACAGCCCGGATTTGGGTGTAGTATTGCTGACACCTGGACATGGTCCAGGCGCGTTCAGCCCGACCCCCCGGGGCTGAACCCGACGGCCCCAGCCTCCTCCCCCCCGGCTGGGGTCGTCCTCTATTTTCGGGACTATTTCTCGGACAGGACGATTATCCCCAGCCGGGAGTTGTCCACATTCGGCACAGGACCGCTTCTTCGCCAGCTCGTTGTCGGCGACGCTGAACCGCATGAATCTCGAAGCATCAGCGCTGGGTGGAGCGCCGCCCGCTCTCGTGCTCATCCAAGACGACCGCCTGCGCGAGGAAGTCCAGCGTATCGCTGCTGCCGCGGAACGAGACCTCGACGAACAGCGCGGACCTGTCGGCAGGCACACCTGGATGAGCGCTCCCCTCGTGATTCTGGATACCGCTACTGCGCAGGGGGCGGCGACAGGGCGCTATCCACGCCGGACCGGTGTGGCGCTGGTCACCGACGGTGAGCCGGGCCTACCGGATTGGCAGGCTGCGGCATCGGCGGGTGCGGAGCGAGTTATCGCCCTACCCGGCGCTGCAGCGGAGCTTATCGAGATGTTCGCTGAGTACGGTGAGCAGCGTGCGGGTGGCGGCGCGGTTGTCGCGGTCGTCGGAGCCGGTGGTGGTGCGGGCGCATCCACACTGGCTGTCGCGCTCGCACTACGGGGTGCTGCCGAAAGGTTTCGGCGCGAGACCTTGCTGGTCGATGGTGCCCCTTTCGGTGGGGGGCTCGATTTGCTGCTCGGTATCGAGACGTCAGCGGGCTTGCGCTGGCCGGATCTCGTCGTCGAGGACGGGCGAGTATCCGCCGCCGCGCTGCACGGCGCGCTGCCCGCCGCGGCCCCCGGCCTCGCAGTACTGTCCTGCGGCCGATGTGGAGCGGGCGAGTTGCCGCGCGAGCTCGGTCCCGCCGGGGTCCGTGCCGTGGTCGAAGCAGGCCGTACCGCAGGTGATCTCGTTGTGTGTGATATTTCCGGTGAGCGGGGCCCGCATGCCGACCAGATGCTCGATTCGGCGGATCTCGTGGTCCTGGTCGTTCCGGCGCTGCTTCGGGCGGTCGCCGCCGCGGCAGCGGTGTCGGCGCGTATCGCTCGCCGAAATCCGAATCAAGGTTTGGTCGTCCGCGGACCCGCGCCAGGTGGGCTGAGGGGTGATGAGGTCGCCGAGGTGCTCGACCTCCCCCTGCTCGCTGCTGTTCGCGCTCAATCGGGGCTGGCGCATCGCTTGGAGCGTGGCGGGCTCTCGGTGCGTCGTCGTGGCCCACTGCGTGATGCGGCTGACGCGGTGCTCGGTGTGCTCAGTACTCCGGTCGGGCAACGGCGATGAGGAGGCAGCGATGAGTGCGTTATTGACGCGAGAGCTGCTGGATCGAGTACGGGAACGATTGGCCGCGAAAACAGGGTATCCGGATCCGGCGCAGGTCGCCGCTGCGATCCGAACCGAGGCGGGCGGGGTGCTGAGCGATACCGATCTGCTGCGGGCATTACGGTTGCTGCAGACCGAAATGACCGGTGTGGGCGTGCTCGAACCTTTGTTACACGATCCGCACGTCGCGGATGTCCTGGTTACCGGTCCGGACGCGGTATGGATCGATCGCGGGCAGGGACTGGAGAAAACCTCTCTCACCTTTCCCGATGAGAACGCGGTAAGGCGGCTCGCGCAACGCTTGGCTTTGTCGGCGGGACGGCGACTCGACGACGCACAGCCCTGGGTGGACGGTCGTCTGGCCGGAACTGAAGCGGTGCTCGGGGATTCGTTCGGTGTCCGTCTGCACGCGGTACTCGCGCCGATCGCGCACGGTGGTACATGTCTTTCGCTACGAGTACTTCGTCCGGCCACCCAAGGGCTGGACACGCTGGCCGCGCTGGGCGCGATGCCTGCGGACGCGAAGCTCCTGCTGGAGCGCATCGTCCAGGCGCGGCTGGCTTTCCTCGTGGTCGGCGGTACGGGCACGGGGAAAACAACGCTTCTCTCCGGTCTGCTTGCCACGGTGAGTCCGACCGAGCGGATCATCTGCATCGAGGACGCTGCTGAGCTGGCACCACCGCATCCGCATGTGGTCCGTTTGGTCGCCAGGACCGCGAACGTGGAGGGCGCCGGTGCGGTCACCGTGCGTGATCTGCTTCGCCAGGCGTTGCGCATGCGGCCGGATCGGATCGTAGTCGGTGAAGTCAGAGGAGCTGAGGTAGTCGATCTGCTGACCGCGTTGAACACAGGCCATGAAGGTAGCGCGGGCACCGTACACGCCAATTCGCCGCAGGAAGTCCCTGCCCGCCTGGAAGCCCTTGCCGCGTTGGGCGGAATGGACCGTATGGCTCTGCACAGCCAATTCGCCGCCGCGGTCCAAGTGGTCCTGCACGTGCACCGCAGGTCCGACGGCTCCCGAGGGTTGGGTGAGATCGGTCTGGTGGACCGCACCGGAAGCGGTTGCGTACGGATCACGCCTGCGTGGCACGCAACAGCCGAGGCTCCCGCCGCAGCGGAGCTGTCCCGTCTTCTTGCCGAACGACTCGAGCGATGAGCCTCGTCCTGGTGTGCATCGCGATGGCGCTGGTGGTGCTCCCCGCGCCGATAGCACGGCGTCGATTCGGACGGATATTGCGCACAGAAGGTAACCGCAGGAAGCTGCGAAAGGGCATCTTGTTACGGGTCGGCGTGATCGCAGGCATCGCGGCTGTACTCGCCTTCCTCGGACCAGGGCCTTTTCTCGCAGCGGTCATGGTCACTGGAACGGTAGGTCTGCGACTGCGTTCGGCCATACGGGACCGGCGCAGGAATATCGAGCGCGGTCACCTACTCGACGCGCTGGAGGCGATGATCGCCGAGTTACGGGTGGGTGCGCATCCGGGAGCAGCTGCCGAGATCGTGGCGCATGAGGTGTGCGGTGAACCGGCACAAGCTTTCGCTGTCGGCGCGGCGCGCAGCAAGCTCGGTGGTTCCGTGGCGGAAGGCCTGTACCGGCCTGGCTCTCCTGTCGCAGCGGAGCTGTCCCGTGTTGCGGGTGCGTGGCAGGTTGCCGAGCGGCATGGTCTGGCACTCGGCGAGTTACTGGCAGCGGCCCGCGTAGATCTCGCGGGAAGCATGCGATTTCACGGCCGCACCACTGCGGCACTGGCCGGTGCGCGCGCCACCGCTGTGCTCCTGGCCTGTTTGCCATGTTTGGGTATCGCACTCGGCCACATGATGGGCGCTTCGCCTCTGCACGTTCTCTTCAGCTCGCCCGCTGGGACGGTGTTGTTGCCGCTCGGTGTCGGCTTGGCCTGTACCGGCTTGCTGTGGACTGACGCGATCACGCGAAAGGTGCTGGTATGAAGTCACTTTTCACGAGTAATCCAGGTCGATCCACGGTAACCCTCGGCAGATACCGGTCAGGAGTGGGATTCGCCTCCGATTCTGTTTCCCGCCACAGCCTGGATGTGTCGGATCGAGACCGTCCTCATCGTCGTCCAGCGCTGTCTCCTGAGTCGGCCCGCTCGGTGATGCGCTCTGATACCGCTGCTCCGGTGTTGGGAAAGGGGATGATTTTGTCCACAGGGATGGTTGTGCCGTTGCTGTTACTCGCGGCCGCATCGATGGTGCTGCCGGGACGGGTTGCGTTGACTCGTCGGTCGCGCGCCCTCCGCCTACCGGAGGAACAGCGGGCCGAGTCATCATGCGAAGCGAACCGGAGTACCGATCCCATGGCCCTGGCCTCGGCCTTCGATCTGCTGGCCGCTTGCTTGCGCGCTGGGCTCCCTGTCGCGGGTGCGGCGCGAGCTGTGGCGCCCGAAGCTCCGGAACCGTTCGGCGAAGCACTGCGGCGGGCGGGCGATCTGCTTGCATTGGGTGCCGATGCGGCCACGGCGTGGGAACAGGTCGCGCGGGATCGGGCAGGCGATTCGGGCGCCGAGGAGATCCAGTCACTGGTCCGGATCATTCGTCGTTCGGCGCGGTCCGGCGCGTCACTTGCGATAGCAGTCGGAGAGTTGGCCGAACACTGCAGAACCGCGGCCGAAGACGCGGCTGCCGCGAAGGCAGAACGTGCGGGCGTCTTGATCGGTGGACCACTGGGCTTGTGCTTTCTTCCCGCATTTGTCTGTCTGGGCATTGTGCCCGTGGTCATCGGCTTGGCCGGCCAGATCATGGATGGTGGTCTGTGGTGACTTCACCGCGCGCCTCGTCGATAGAAGCGTGCTCTTGCGGACGAGCCGCACGAGCCGGAGTGAGAGGGGAATCAGGTGCGTATCGATGCGCCGAAGTCGGCAGGCCGAAAACTGTGGACCGCATGGATGGGCTTGCGTGCTCGTCTGGTTCAGGCGGTGGTCGCGGAAGATGGCATGAGCACAGCCGAATACGCGATCGGGACGATCGCGGCCGCGGCGTTCGGTGCGGTGCTCTATGGCGTGGTAACGGGCGACAGCATTGTGAACGCGCTGACGAGAATCATCGATCGGGCACTCGACACCGAGGTGTAAGCGCTGATCTCGGTCGAGAAGTGCATCGTGACATGCTGGGGCTGCGCGACGATCGTGGTGCGGTGACGGTCGAGGCCGCTATCGCACTCACCGCGGTCATCGTTGCTGTCGTACTGTGTCTCGGCGCACTGTTGGCGGCGTCGGCACAGGTCCAATGCGTCGACGCCGCTCGAGAGGCGGCCCGGCTGGCCGCTCGGGGTGATCGTGCGAACGCTGTTATCGCAGCCGAACAGATTGCCCCGCCGTCGGCCGATGTTGCCCTTCGCGCGGAGGGCACTCACGTTGTGGCTGTGGTTTCCGCCCGCCTTCCGCTTCTCCCCCTGCTCACGCTCCGGGCGGAAGCGGTCGCCGCCTTGGAACCAGGAGTGCTGTCATGAGGGTGGGCCCCTGGCTCGGGCACGACCCAGAACCGAGTGGACAAGCAAGTATTCGGGTTGTGCGCTGGGCACAGCATTCGAGGCTTTCCGCAGTGGTTGGTCGCGTATCCGGTGAAGCGGGTGTGGCCACCGTTTTCACCTGCCTCGGCTTGGTGGCGTTGCTCAGCGCGACGCTGATAATCGCACAGGTGGGCATCGTTGTTGTGGCGCGGCATCAAGTACAGGCGGCAGCGGATATGGCGGCGTTGGCCGGCGCGGGTGCATTGGGAAATGGAACAGACGTCGTATGCGTAGCGGCGGAAGATGTCGCTAGGCGAATGGGGGCACGGATCCAGACCTGTGAAGTCGCCGAGTGGGATGTGACAATCACTGCCGAAAGAAATATACCAATAGGTCTGTATGGAGATCGTATCGTTCAGGCGATCGCCCGTGCCGGCCCTGCCGCCGAATGAGAGTGCGATGTGTATTACCTCATGTCTCTCCATGTCGATGGAAATCGGCAATACTACTGGCCAGTTAAAATCTCTCAGCGAATTCCTGGTTCGTGTTGCGTATCGAAAAAATGAAGACATGCATCCACAGTCGGTAATGAGGCAATAGCCTGGCTATTGGAACATGCCTTCGATTTGTTTCGAGGGGTGAAGCGGCGTCGTTCCGCTGTGAGGTGTCTCCTGTTCCCGCTGAGCTCGCCAGAAACGAATCACTGACGACTTGCTGTGTCCCTATATCTCTGGTCGTGAATCGCTTGTTCGGCCGACACTGGAGGACAGCTCGGTCAGTACGGAACTGAGCAAGCGGGCCGCTCCCGCCTTGTCCAGTGGATGGTTCCCGGTACCGCATCTGGGTGATTGGACGCAGGACGGGCAGCCTGCTGCACAACCGCACGATTCGATGGTTGCCGAGGTCGCCGACAGCCACTGCTGTAGTCGAGCGAACCCACGCTCGGCGAAACCGGTCCCGCCCGCCTGGCTGTCGTAGACGAAGATGGTGGCTAGCCCAGTGTCCGGATGCTCGGCGGTGGAGGTGCTGCCGATATCCCAGCGGTCGCACGTTGCCATCAGCGGCAAAAGGCCGATTGCCGCATGCTCGGCCGCATGAAGCGCTCCGGAAATGTCCTGGGGTTCGATGCTTGCCAGCGCCAACAATTCCGGCGTCACCGTGTACAGCACAGCCTTTGTCGGAAGTGTCTGTGGTGGTAGGTCGAGTTCGACAAGGTCGACTACTTCGCCGGTGGTGAGTGTGCGCAGGTAGCCGACCACCTGACTGGTGACTCGTACCTGTGCCAGGCTGGTTGTCACATGACCGTGGTCGTGTTGTTCGACCACCGCGTCGATGGTGATCGAGGTCACCTGTCTTGCGCTGGTGGTCCACCCAGGTTCGGCCGCGTGCACAAAGGCGACACTGCCTTCGAGATCCAGTTCGTCGACCACATAGGTCTCGCCCTGGTGCAGGTAAACAGCATCCCGATGCAGCGTTGCCGGTGCCAGCCCTGCGTCGGCGGTGCCGAGCAGTCTGCCGGTCTCATCGTCCACGACAGCCACAGGAGTACCGATTCCACCTCGGATATCCACTGCGTCGTGTGGCAGTGTCTGCGCGGTGAGATGCCACCGGGCGCGGTCACGTGTCCCACGTTGTCGGATCAGCCCTCGTGCGAGCAGATCGGGCAGCACCTCGCGCGCGCCGAATTCGTCCATCTCGACATCAGTGAGCGGCAGTTCCAGCGCGGCGCACAGCAGGTGTGGACCGAGTACGTAGGGATTGCGCGGATCTATGATAGTAGCCTCCACCGGCTTGTCCAACAGTGCTTCCGGATGGCGCACCAGATAGGTATCCAATGGGTCGTCCCGCGCTATCAGTAGGACCAGCGACCCTTGCGTGCGCCGTCCCGCGCGCCCAGCTTGCTGCCAGAACGATGCGATCGTGCCGGGAAAACCCGAGACGATTACCGCATCCAGTCCCGCGATATCGACACCGAGCTCCAATGCGTTGGTAGTCGCCGCGCCCAGCAGCGATCCGTCCGACAACGCCGCTTCCAGCTCACGCCGGTCCTCGGCGAGATATCCCGCACGGTAGGAGGTCACCCGCCCGGCAAGGTCCGGATGGGTTTTTGCCAGCAGCTTCCCTGCTTCCATCGCGGTCAGCTCGGCGGTCCGGCGCGAGCGCACGAATGTCAAGGTCCGTGCCCCTTCGGACACCAGGTTCGCCATGATCCGGGCTGCCTCCGTGGTGGCGGCCCGGCGCACCGGGGCCCCGTTTTCCCCGTTCACCGTGGTGAGCAGCGGCGGTTCCCAGAGTGCGACCGTGCGCGGTCCATGCGGTGAACCATCCCGGGTGACTGCGACGCATGGTGCGCCGATCAGCCGGGACGCGGCGGCCGCTGGATCCGCCGTGGTCGCCGAGCACAGCACGAATATCGGATCGGCGCCGTATCGTGTTGCGATCCGTCGCAGTCTGCGTAACACCAGCGCGACGTGTGAACCGAAAACCCCCCGATAGGCGTGGCATTCGTCGACGATCACGTAGCGCAACCTGCGCAGCACCCGTGCCCAGCGCTGGTGTGACCGTAATATTCCTAGGTGGAGCAGGTCGGGATTGGTGAATATCCAGCGGGCGTTGGTGCGCACCCACTGCCGCATCTCGGTCGGGGTGTCGCCGTCGTAGCCAGCCGGATGGATATCGCGCAGCGGGTTTTTCTCGGTCAATGCTCCGACCGCGCGCAGTTGGTCGGAGCTGAGCGCCTTCGTCGGTGCCAGATACAGCGCGGTGGCTTTCGGGTCTTCGTGCAGCACAGTGAGCACAGGCAGCTGATACCCAAGTGACTTGCCCGACGCGGTACCGGTGCTCACAACCACATGCTTGCCCCGGAATGCCAACTCCGCCGTCTCAGCTTGATGACTCCAAGGGCAGTCGATGCCCGTGTTGTGTAAAGCCGCGATCACTTCTGGCGCTGTCCAGGCAGGCCAGGCGGTACGCGTTGCGTCCAGTGCAGGCAGTTCGACGACATGGGCAGGTTGGATGTCATGTGACGTTTGTATACGGACACGATTCAGCAACGAAGCGCCGTAGCTGGGAGCGGTTCGAGGCTGCGCTCGAGTCGCTGAGTCCGCCGGATTCATGTGTCATATTCTGCGACACGCTCGGATACTGCGAAACCTGTGTACCGCGGACGATCCACTTGGCATTGCTATGCCAAATAGCGACCTTGGTCACAGCTCGATTGCTAAACGTTGACTCGGTTATCGGAAGGCAAACGAACCTTGAGTACAGATTCATGCATTGCGTTCCTTATCCGCGCATTCGCAAGATCAACTTTTTTGCAAATTGTCGGTAACTCGACTGTTGAATTCCTCGAAGACATGGTTCACTGGTTCCTGGTCGCAAGCTTCTGTGTTCGAGGGACGGATCTAAAGTCCAAACCGTCAGCAGGATCGATGTTGCGAACGGTGTGCTTGGTGCTTTCCTGCAGGGGGAACCAACAGTACAGCGGTCGGAACGGACCCGGTGGACGAACCCAGTTGTCCGCCGTTCCGGTAAGAAAAGAGAAGGAACAGAATGGCACAGGGAACTGTGAAGTGGTTCAACGCGGAGAAGGGGTTCGGCTTCATCGCGCCCGAGGACGGCTCCGCTGACGTCTTCGTCCACTACTCCGAGATCCAGGGGACGGGATTCCGCACCCTCGAGGAGAACCAGAAGGTCGAGTTCGAAGTCGGCCAGGGCACAAAGGGCCCACAGGCCACCGGAGTACGTGCGCTCAGCTGAGTGTACGTAAGGAACTACTATTTGCCCGTCCCTCACCACCGGTCCTCGGGGTGAGGGACGGGCTATATCTGGGGTAGCCACGATTCGCGCGAACTGGCAAAACGGTCTGTGCGGCATGCCGCGACGGTGATGTAGCGAACGGGCAGGGCATACTGATTCCAGCTAACGCGCGTACGCTCGGTGGTTCGAGTCGTAACGCCCGACCACACAGCGTCACGGTATAAACGTGTCTGGTAGCGCGACGCCTAGCCGTCGTAGCCGCCTACCCCAGCCGCGCGCAGTGGGAATAATGTGGCGCGGGTCGATTGAGGAAAGGTGTATTCGCCGGTGGCAACACGAGACCGCGGTGTAGCCGACCAGGGTCGTCCCCTGCGTCGTCTCGTGATCGTCGAGTCCCCGACCAAGGCCCGTAAGATCGCGCCATACCTCGGCCGGAACTACACGGTCGAGGCATCGGTCGGTCATATCCGAGACCTGCCGCGCGGTGCCGCGGACGTTCCGGCCAAGTACAAGGGTCAGCCCTGGGCGCGCCTCGGTGTGGATGTGGACAATGACTTCGAGCCCGTCTACATTGTGAGCCCGGACAAGAAAGCCAAGGTCACCGAGCTCAAGAGCCTGTTGAAAAACGCTGACGAGCTCTATCTGGCAACCGACCCCGACCGCGAAGGCGAAGCCATCGCCTGGCATCTGCTGGAGACGCTCAAACCCAAAGTGCCGGTCCGAAGGATGGTATTCCACGAGATTACCGAGCCCGCCATCCGGGCTGCCGCGGCGGATACCCGCGAACTCGACAGCGATTTGGTCGACGCGCAGGAGACCCGTCGTATCCTCGATCGGCTCTATGGCTACGAGGTCAGCCCGGTGCTGTGGAAGAAGGTCATGCCGCGCTTATCGGCAGGCCGTGTGCAATCGGTCGCGACTCGGGTGATCGTGCGACGTGAGCGCGAGCGCATGTCGTTCCGTTCGGCCGAGTACTGGGACATCGCCGCCACGCTGGACGCTGGTACCGATAAGGAGAGCGATGCCACCAACCCGAGGACCTTCGGTGCGCGGCTCATCACCGTCAATGGCGCCAGGGTCGCATCAGGGCGGGATTTCGACTCGGACGGCAGGCTCAAAGCCGCCGACAACATCGCTTCGGTACCCGAAAACGTCGCCCTAGATCGACCCACGACATCAGACGGTCACAGAGCACCCGGCATTGTCGTGCTGGACGAGGGCTACGCCCGGCGGCTCGCCGAGGCACTGGACGGCGCCGATCTGGTGGTTTCCTCAGCGGAGTCCAAGCCCTACAGCCGCAAGCCCTATGCGCCGTTCATGACCTCGACATTGCAGCAGGAGGCAGGACGCAAGCTACGTTTCACCTCTGAGCGGACGATGCGCGTGGCGCAGCGATTGTACGAGAATGGCTATATCACCTACATGCGCACCGACTCGACCACGCTGTCAGAGTCTGCGATCGCCGCGGCCCGTGCGCAGGCGACGCAACTCTATGGCGCCGAGTACATACACCCGGCCGCGCGACAATACAACCGCAAGGTAAAGAACGCGCAGGAGGCGCATGAGGCGATCCGTCCCGCCGGCGATACCTTCGTTACACCGGGACAGCTGCATTCCCGGTTGGATAATGACGAATTCCGCCTCTATGAACTCATCTGGCAACGCACCGTCGCCTCGCAGATGGCCGATGCCAAGGGCACTACGCTGACCCTGCGCATCACCGGCATCGCAGGCACCGGTGAGGAGTGCGTATTCTCGGCCTCCGGCCGCACTATCATTTTTCCCGGTTTCTTGCGGGCCTATGTGGAGAGTGTCGATGAGGAGACCGGTGGCCAATCCGACGACGCCGAATCCCGGTTGCCCGCGTTGGCAGAAGGCCAGGCGGTCACCGCGGTTGAGCTGAACCCCGATGGGCACAGCACGAATCCGCCCGCGCGCTATACCGAAGCGTCGTTGGTCAAGACGCTCGAAGAGCTCGGTATCGGCCGTCCTTCGACCTACTCGTCGATTATCAAGACCATCCTCGATCGTGGATATGTGTACAAACGTGGCAACGCGCTGGTGCCGTCCTGGGTGGCGTTCGCAGTAATCGGTTTGCTGGAGGAGTATTTCGGTCGATTGGTCGACTTCGACTTCACCGCCGCCATGGAGGACGATCTCGACGCTATCGCGGGCGGACGCGAACAGCGTGGAAATTGGTTGTCCAGCTTCTATTTCGGTGGCGAGCACGGAGTAGAGGGATCGGTTGCACGGTCCGGTGGGCTGAAGAAGATGGTCGGTGATCGGCTCGATGACATCGACGCGCGCGAGATCAACTCCATCAAGCTGTTCAGCGATTCCGATGGACGTGACGTCGTCGTCCGGGTCGGCAGGTATGGGCCATATCTGGAGCGTATGGTCGCCGATTCCAATAGTTCAGAAGGTGATCCGGTATCACAGCGAGCCAACTTGCCGGATGACCTTCCGCCTGATGAGCTGACCCAAGAGGTCGCCGAGAAGCTGTTCGCGACGCCGCAGGAGGGTCGGGTGCTCGGCGTGGATCCGGCGACCGGTCACCAGATCGTGGCCAAGGAGGGACGTTTCGGTCCGTACGTCACTGAGATTCTGACCAGCCCACAGCGCGAGGCGGGAGCGGAGTCCGCCAAGAAGAACGCGAAGAAGGCCGCCGCACCCAAGCCACGCACCGGCTCGCTCTTCCGTTCCATGGATCTGGCCACTGTCACATTGGACGACGCGCTCGAGCTGTTGTCCCTACCGCGTGTGGTCGGTACGGACCCGGCCAACGGCGAAGAGATCACCGCGCAGAACGGACGTTATGGACCGTATCTGAAGAAGGGCACCGATTCTCGGTCGTTGAATACCGAGGACCAGATCTTCACCGTGACGCTAGCGGAAGCATTGAAGATCTATGCGGAGCCGAAGCGGCGCGGACGGCAGGCATCGACTGCGGCCCCATTGCGTGAGCTCGGCCCCGATTCGGCCACCGGCAAGCCGATGGTGATCAAGGATGGTCGATTCGGTCCGTATGTCACCGATGGCGAGATCAATGCGACGCTCCGTAAAGGTGACGAGATCGAGTCGATCACCCCGGAGCGGGCCATGGAGTTGCTCGCCGATCGGCGAGCGCGCGGCCCGGTGAAGAAGGCCGCCGCTAAGAAAACCGCGACGAAGAAAGCTGCGACGAAGAAGACCGCAGCGAAGAAAGCTACCACTAAGAAAACCGCTGCGAAGAAAACTGCTGCGAAGAAGACTACCGCCAAGAAGTCCGCAGCCAGTAAGAAGACGGCAACCACAAAGTCGGTGGTAGAACAGACAACAGCGGCGAAAACCGGCGCGGTGAAGTCGTAAGTTCTCGGCTTGCGGCGCTGCCCGTACCCTGATCGCCGATCCGCTCGACCGTTGGTGTGAGCACTGCGCGGGAGATGTCGGCGTGGACGGCTAGGGTATATGACGTGGCGGGAGTCTTCAATCGATTGGTCGGCCAGGAGGCAGTCGAGTCCGAGCTGACGGCTGCTGCCGTCGCGGCGCGTGGAGGCAAATCTGAGGGGGCGATGACACATTCATGGTTGTTCACTGGTCCGTCCGGATCGGGCAGATCCATTGCGGCGTTATGCTTTGCGGCCGCGTTGGAGTGCACCGACCCGGATATTCCTGGGTGTGGTAGCTGCCACGCTTGCACCACGACTATGGCTGGTACACATGGCGACGTTCGCAGGGTGGTACCCGAGGGGCTGAGCATCAGCACCAAGGAGATGCGCGAGATCGTGTCGATTGCTTCGCGGAGACCGACCACAGGGCGTTGGCAGGTGGTGGTCGTCGAGGATGCCGACCGCTTGACCGAGGCAGCGGGCAACGTACTGCTCAAGGTGGTGGAGGAGCCGCCGGACCGGACGGTATTCCTGCTGTGCGCACCCTCGGTGGATTCCGCGGACATCTCGGTCACACTGCGCTCTCGCTGTAGGCACGCCCCCCTGGCGACGCCATCAGTGCCTGCCATCGCGCGAGCACTTCGAGAACAAGACAAGCTGGACGAGAAAACCGCGACTTGGGCCGCATCCATCAGTGGCGGACATATCGGGCGGGCACGCAGGCTCGCCATCGACGAAGAAGCACGTGCTCGCCGCAAACATGCTCTGGCCCTGGCCACCACGATCAGTGATCCCGGCGCAGCTTATGCCGCCGCGGACGAGCTAGTGCGAGTAGCTGAGAGCGAGGCCAAACAGCTGAATGCCGCCCGCGACGAACGCGAGCGCGCGGAACTCTCGACCGCGCTGGGTGCAGGCGGCACCGGCAAGGGCACGGCGAGCGCCCCCCGAGGTTCCGCGGGCGTGCTGAAAGATCTGGAAAGACGACAGAAATCCAGGATCACCCGCACCAGTCGAGACGCTCTCGACCAGTCGTTGATCGACATGGCAGGCGTCTACCGTGATGCGCTGGCCGTCCGGTTCGGCGCCGCCCACCAGGAGTCCGGCATCGCGCTCACTCACCCGGATCTTGCCGAACAGATCCATGACTTGGCCACCTGGATGCGTCCCGAAGGCCTACTCGCCTCTATCGAGGCCGTCCTCGCCTGCCGTGAAGCCCTCGGCCTGAACGTCAAACCCCGTTTCGCCCTCGCCTCCATGGCAGCGGCTTTGATCGAGGCCCGATCACAGTAGCTGACCACCCGTTTTCGTGATCGGGCCAGGAGAAGATAGACTCGTCTGGCCGAAAGGCATGCCGCCTTAGCTCAGTCGGTAGAGCGCTTCACTCGTAATGAAAAGGTCAGGGGTTCGATTCCCCTAGGCGGCTCCACTCTAACCGCTGCTCTACACCTGGATGATCGCAAGTTTGATCTATGTTCGATTGTCCAGGCAGGCCGAGCGGCCCGGCTGTCTCGGATAGCTCGGTCTACTTTCTTGTCGGACCGGCTGTTGAGCTGAGCTACTCGGTGTGGTCGATTTTGTTGTAATAGGCCATTACAGATGGCCAGTCTCCGTCTGTTGTGACCTCATTGTGGTGGTCCAGGTCCGCGCCACAATGAGGTCACCGAGTTCCTGTCGAGTCGTAAAGATAGTCCTCAGCAGAGTGGGCACGTCCGCTTGACCTGGACCCAGAGGGTTGGACTGCGTGACATGAAATGCCGTGTACTTGCGTCCGACATGTAGGTCTGCTCCAGTATCTGGAGGCTCCACTTGTGCCCGCGCTTCTGATTGCTCCTGTCGCCGTTGAATTTTCGATCTAATGAATCCTCTGTACAACGCAGCTCGGTCGTACGGCCGAGTGGCATTCTTGTTGTCGATGTCTGTTTGCTCTTCAGCCGATAGTCGCGTGTACCAACAGCGTTAGCTCCTTTCTACGAGCTGTCGGCAGTCCAGCGGTCGCGCTACGCCAAAGCTAGGGCTCGGGACCTGAACC